>JAPLKY010000258.1 GCA_026387805.1 Candidatus Krumholzibacteriia bacterium | reverse complement strand
ACGCGCAGATCGAGGCGGAGTTCCCGGGAAGCAGCGTCTGGGCAAAGGCGCTCCTCACGGCGCTCCCCCTTCTCGCGATCTTCGTTCTCTGGATCGTCCTCATGCGCCAGATGCAATCCGGAGGCAACAAGGCGTTCTCGTTCGGCAAGAGCAAGGCGAAGATGATCGACGGCGGCCTGCCGCGCGTGACCTTCGCCGACGTCGCCGGCGTCGATGAAGCGAAGGAGGAGCTCCAGGAGATCATCGAATTCCTGCGCGATCCGAAGAAATTCCAAAAGCTCGGAGGGCGGATTCCGAAGGGAGTCATCCTCCTCGGACCGCCCGGCACCGGCAAGACCCTTCTCGCGAAAGCGGTCGCCGGAGAGGCGGGCGTGCCGTTCTTCAGCATGAGCGGTTCCGATTTTGTCGAGATGTTCGTGGGCGTCGGCGCGAGCCGCGTGCGCGACCTGTTCGACAAGGGGAAGAAGCACGCGCCATGCATCCTCTTCATCGACGAGCTCGATGCGGTGGGGCGCCACCGCGGCGCGGGGGTCGGCGGCGGGCACGACGAGCGCGAGCAGACGCTGAACCAGCTCCTCGTCGAGATGGACGGCTTCGAGACGAACGAGGGAGTCATTCTCCTCGCCGCGACGAACAGGCCCGACGTGCTCGATCCGGCGCTCCTTCGGCCCGGGCGCTTCGACCGGCGCATCGTCGTCGACATGCCCGATCTCAGGGGACGCCTCGGCATATTCAAGGTGCACACGCGCAAGGTGCCGCTCGCGGAAGACGTCGATCTCGACACGCTCTCGCGCGGAACGCCCGGCTTCTCGGGCGCCGATATCGCCAATATGGTCAACGAGGCGGCGCTTCTTGCCGCGCGGCGCGACCGGGACAAGGTCATGATGGAGGACTTCGACGAGTCGAAGGACAAGGTCATGCTCGGGCCCGAGCGCAAGAGCCACATCATGAAGGAGGACGAGCGACGGATGAGCGCCTATCACGAGGCGGGACACGCCGTCGTCGGCACGCACCTCGAACACGCCGATCCGCTCCACAAGGTGAGCATCATACCGCGGGGAAGAACCGGCGGGATCACCTCGTTTCTACCCACGGACGACCGGCACGAGGTTTCGCGCGAATGGTGCATCGATTTCATCACGATATCGCTCGGCGGACGCGTCGCCGAGGAGCTCGTTCTCAACCGGATCGGGACGGGAGCCCAGGAGGACATCAAGCAGGCCTCGCGCCTCGTCCGCAAAATGGTCATGCAGTGGGGCATGAGCAGCCACATGGGACCGATCGCGTACGGCGATCAGGAGGAGCAGATCTTCCTCGGCAAGGAGATCGCCGTGCGGCGCGATTACAGCGAAGAGACGGCGCGCGAGATCGATAACGAAGTGCGCACGCTCATGAACGAATGCCACGAGAGGGCCAGGCGCGTTCTCGCGGAACACAAGGAGGATCTCCACAAGGTCGCCGGCGCGCTCCTCGAGCGGGAATCCCTCGACGCGGAGGACATCAAGATCCTGCTCAGCAACGGAACCCTTCCTCCGCTCCGGAAGAATTCGGCGAACAACAACGGCGCGGCGAAACCCGCCGCGGAGACCGGGGAGCCGGGCGGACAGGCCATCGCATAGCTCCCGGCGCGGAACGATTCCACGGCTTCCTGCCCGGACACGTAGTGAAATATGCGCTATCCCCTTCGTCTAATCTCCCCTCGGCCGAGAGGCGGCCTCGCGCGCGCCTTCGCCGACGCGGGCGTCGATCCCTGCGGCATCGCGATCATCGAGCGAAAGGCTGAGACGATCGTGGTGCGCGTCGACGGGGTCGCGGCGCCCGTCGCGAACATCATCAAACAGCAGCTTCTCTCCATGGGCGGCGACGCCGCGGTTCACCGGGACGCGATCGCCGGCGGACCGCCGCAATCGAGCGTCTACATCATCGCCGACCGCCACAGGCTCGCCGAGCTCCCCGCGAAGCTCGCCCGCCAGCCCTTCGGCCTCGCCGAGCTCGGCGCCGGCGTAGAACGTCTGCTCGCCGCGATCGAACGCCCCCCCGCGAGCGTGACCCTTCCCCGCGGCGAGATCGATCTCGCGAGGCGCCCGATCGTGATGGGCGTACTCAACGTCACGCCGGACAGCTTTTCGGACGGAGGCGCCTTCATCGATCCCGGTGCGGCGTACGAGCGGGCTCTCGCCATGATCGAGGAAGGCGCGGGAATCATCGACGTCGGCGGCGAATCGACCCGCCCCGGCGCGGCGGAAGTGAGCGCCGAGACGGAGCTCGGACGCGTGTTGCCCGTTCTGCGCCGGCTCGGCGGCGCGATCCCGGTTCCCCTTTCGATCGATACGCGCCGCGCGGCGGTCGCGCGGGCGGCGCTCGACGCGGGAGCGGCGATCGTCAACGACGTGAGCGGCCTCCGGCACGATCCGGCCATGATCGAAACGGCGCGCGATTCCGGCGCCGCCGTCGTTGTCATGCACATGCAGGGAACGCCCGAAACGATGCAGGTGAATCCGGGCTACGCCGACGTCACCGGGGAGATCATCTCCTGGTTCGAGGAGCGCACGGCGGATCTCATTCGCGCCGGCATCGATCGCACAAAGATTATCGTTGACCCGGGCTTGGGTTTCGGAAAGAGATTGGAAGACAATCTGACGATTCTGAACGAGCTCGGAGATTTCGCCGGTCTCGGATTTCCCGTGATGGTCGGTTACTCGAGGAAATCGTTCATCGGAAAGATCACCGATCGCGAACCGGCCTTGCGGCTTCACGGCGGGCTCGCGGCGCTCGCGAAGTGTCTCGCGGGAGGCGCGGCGTTCGTCCGCGTTCACGACGTCGGGGAAACAGTCGATTTCCTGAAGGTCTGGAAAGCGATAGAAGGCGCGGGGGCAGACCGATGAGCACGTTTCATCTCAATCTGACGATCGACATCCTCGACATCATCATCGTCTCCTTTCTCTTCTACCGGCTCTTTCTCCTCATCAGGGGAACGAGAGCCGCGCAGATGTTCATCGGCCTCTTTCTCCTCATCGTCGTTTCCTTCGTCGCGCGCTGGCTCAACATGAACGCGCTGAACTGGATTCTCTCGAGCCTCAAGACGGTCTGGGTCGTCGCCTTCGTGATCCTGTTTCAGCCGGAGCTGCGGCGCGCGCTCTCGCTCCTCGGCCAGAACCGCATCATCGGATATTTCCTCAAGGTCGAGGAATCGAGCACGGTGAGCGAGATCGTCAAGGCATGCCATCAGCTCACGCAGAGCGGCCTCGGCGCGATCATCGTGCTCGAAAAGGACGTCGGATTGCGGAACTACATCGAGACGGGAACGCCGATCGACGCACGCGTTTCG
>JAPLKY010000358.1 GCA_026387805.1 Candidatus Krumholzibacteriia bacterium | reverse complement strand
GACGAGATCGGGGACCTCGCACGCCGGGGGTTCGCGTTCGGTTCGCACGCGCGGACGCACCGGGATCTCACGCGCCTTTCTCTCGAGGATCTGCGCGTCGAGCTCGCGGATTCGAAACGGGAGATCGAGAGCCGCCTTGCCGCTCCCGTGAGCAGTCTTTCGTATCCCTTCGGTCGGTTGAACGATCGCGTCCGCCGGGAAGCGGAGCGGGCCGGCTACCGGGCGGCTTTCACCCTGTGTCCGCCCCGGTCCGCGTCCCCCGATCGTTACGCTCTGAGACGGGAAGGGATCTACGTGATCGATTCCATCGGAAGCATCAAGGCGAAGCTCGGAACGGGACTGCCTTTTCTGTTCGAGGATTTCAAGGGAAGGATGATAAACGCCTTCGCCGTGCTCACGCCGCTCTTCAAGGGCGGGTTTCGCCGAGCGAATACGACTGCCCGCCGCTCCCGAGCCGATAGCTGAATCCGCGCGCGACCGCCTCGTCGAATATCTTCTTCGGCATGAATCCGTTCGCGACGAGCGTTTCGAGACCGGTCGGGTATGCCCCCTTGACGGCCAGATGCTCCTCGAGCGCCTCCCGGACGGCGGCCTCGACGAGGCGGGATCGGAGCTCTCCGAGCGTCGGGGCGACGGAGATGCCGCCTGCGACGCTCGCCTCGCGGACGGCGCCGTGCCTGACGAGGCCCCACCCCGGCGGGAGAAGGCGCGGCACGGCGAGCTCGCCGATGGCGAGGCTCGAGATGAGCGCGAGGGCGGCGGCGATCGCCGGAAGGGGCAGACGTCTCCGCGGCGCTACGCTCCCGGCGTCGATCTCCCCGGCGTCGGGTTCCACGCTCTTTTCGGCTTCGATGATCTGCAGGAGGCCTTTTTCGAGAAGGCACTTGAGCGCCTCGTACGTGCTGAAACGCGACATCCGCGCTTTCGGAACGAGCTCGGCGATGCTCATGGGCGTATCGAGAATGTCGTAGATCAGGTCCTCGAGCTCCTCGATCTGGACCTTGCCCTCCGCCGGCGCCGGAAGGCGTTTGACGATCGTGTTCTCCGACGGGAAGATCCGTTCGAGCTCGGGGAACTCGTCGATCCGCCGCATGCTCTCCATGAGGAGCCCCTCGACCTTGAACGAGCCGAAGGAGTTCACTCCCTGGAGAACCTGGCTGCCGATGATGAACTTGTATTGGCTCCTCGGCCAGGTCAGGATCTCCTGTATCGTTTCCTGGATCTGCTCGGCAAAGATGATCCGGAGCTCGTCGTCCGAGAACTTCTTTTCGGAAACGAGGATGTCGGTGAGGTCGAGGTTCGTTTCGGCCTGGATCTGCTGGATGCGGTCCATCTCCTCGACGCTGATGAATCCGTACTTGAGAACGTAATCCCTGAAGGGATCCGCGGCCAGCTTGCGGCGATCCCTCGTCGAGATCACCTGCCCCTCGCGAAAATAGATGACCATGGTCTGCTCCCCGGTGATGGAGAGCATCCCCGATTTCTTCTGGAGGGCGATGAGCTGCAGGATCTCGCTCAGGCCGAAATCCCGTACGTTTCCCTCTAGTGCCATTTCGATCCCTTCTCGATCCCGCCGACGAGCGCTTCCTCGCGTGCGGGCGGCTTCGTCTGTCCCGTCGCCGCGCGGGCGCCGGCCTTCGCGCCGACCGCCGTCGGTCCGCTCGAGCTCGGCTCGGTCCCGGGATCGGCCGCCGCAGCCGCCTTCGGCTGCTCCTGCTCCTTGACGATGCCCCGTTCCTGCAATCGCATCTCGGGAGGGAATACCCGGAAATTCCTCGGCTCCTGCGGCGCCTTGACGCGGAACGAAGCGATATACGCGGCGCAGAGGGCGCCGAGCGGGAAAAGCATCATCCAGAGCGGCTGAACGGTATTCATCGCGCCGGGATCCTTGAAGTACGCGCCCTTCCAGACGAGGATCGCGACCGCGCCGGCGCCGACGAGCGAGAGCGCCACACCGGGAGCCGTCCGGCCGTAGTACAGGTGCGACGCTCCGGGGAAGAAGAGGGTTCTGCGCCGGTGCGATCTCTGTCTCGCCGAGGCGACCCGCTGGCGTCTCGTTCTCAGCAGAGCCTCCATGACCTTGACGCTGCCCAGATCCTTGATGACGGCGGCGCAATCCCGGCAGAGCCGTATTCCGGTCTGCATGTTCCCGCACGCCGCGCAGGTCGCGCTGCCGCAATTCTCGCAGCGTTCGACGTGCCACGTGAGGGGGAGCTTCCGCGCGAGGATCATCGCCGCGCAGAGACTCGCGGCGAAGAGCAGCCAAAGCCACGGGAACGGGAACAGCAGGTACGGCCCGAGCATTTCGCCGATGAGGATTTTGCGCCGCGCCCCGCCCTCGAGGGCCGCGATCGACCGGAGCTCGCCCGATTCGAATCCGGATTCGTACACGGGCGAATTTCTGAGGCCGATCGCCGGATGGGCGGAACGGAACGCGTCGATGCCGAGCATGTTCGCGCGCTCGAGCCAGTCGCCCGACTGCGCGAACAGCATTTTCTTGATATACGCCTGGCCGATGTTGTAGTTCGCCACGGCGCTCGCCGAGTCGAGCTCGACGGCGCTCTGGTAACCCGCGAGCGCCTTGTCGTAGTCCCCTTGCATGAAGTAGACGTTTCCGAGGTTCACGAACGCGGAAGCGGACAGGTCCGACAGCGAAACCGATTCGAGAAGGTAGGCCTGCGCATCCGGGTAGTGCCCGATCCGGTACATCATCGTGCCGAGGGCGAAGGAGCGATCCGTCCGGTAGGCCTTTCCCTCGATCGCGCGGATCCGCGCGATGCAGTCCTCGTCGGCGCCCCGCCTGTTCACGAGGGCGAGGCGGTTCGTGACGCTCCGCGGGTCGATCGCCGGCGCGAGCATGTTCGAGGAGCGGGCGAGAACGGACGCCGCCGAAAGAAGGATGACGAGCGACAGGACGGCTGCCTTCTCGCGCCTGTTCAGGAACGACCAGAGCGCCACGAGGAGAATCGCGATGTAGAGGGCGAATCCGAGCCTCATGAGCACGAGCGCGACGCAGATGATGCCGATGATCCATCGGGCGGGCGGGAAGGTGAATCGATCCCCGAACGCCTCGACGATCTTGTGGTCGATGAGCTGCCAGTACTTGACGAGAAGCGCCACGAGCGTCGCGAGGAGAGCTCCTACGACGGTGAATATGAGGAACGCGGCCGCGTTCGCCGCGAAGACGGCCTGGGACGGGTAGCTCACGATCACGCGCTTGCATCCGTCGATAAGATAGGGAAGGAAATCGGGACTCGCCGAGAGGATCTTGATCCTTGCGAGCGTGAAGAGGGGTGCCGCATAGTCCCCGGTGATATTCGCCGAGAGCTCGAGCTTCCGCACCGCCTCTTCTTTCTTGCCTTCGCGCAGGAGCTGGAGCGCTTCCCGGTACAGCGCCCTCGACGTCACGGGGATCGACGGCGCTCCGTGCGCGAGCTCGCTCGCGGTGTACGCCTTGAGATTCGCGTTCGTTATGATTTCGAGCGACTGGGCCCCGGCGCCCGTGCAGAATGCAAGGGCGCTCAGAACCGCAACGGTGAGCGCTATTCCTCTATGCAACATAACCTTTTGTCCGGCTGCAGGTTTCATTGATTGTCGAGGGCTCTCGGGCCCTGCTCGTATCGCCACTTCGTTCTTATGAAGGGACTTCGGCAAAAATCGTGCCGCGCGCCATTCGTCTGAAGCTTCCAATTTCCGATTTACAAGGGCCTTGCGAGATGCTACATAGAGAATGTCGACCGGCTCGAGAAGGGAGCGCTCCATGCAGTCAGCGGAAATCACAAGCGTTGGAAAGCACGTCGGCAGCGAGGTTCTGCTCAAAGGCTGGGTCTACAATATCCGGTCCAGCGGCAAGATCTTCTTTCTGCTCGTGCGCGACGGCACGGGCGTGATCCAGTGCGTCATCGAGAAATCGTCGGCGGGGGAGGAGCTTCTCGCGAAAGCGGCCGCCCTCACGCAGGAATCCTCGATCGAGGTGAGCGGCGTCGTCCGCGAGGACAAGCGCGCGCCCGGCGGCTACGAGATGAGCGCGACGGGGCTCTCCGTGATCCAGCTCGCCGAGCCCTATCCGATCACGCCGAAGGAGCACGGGACCGACTTTCTCATGGACAACCGCCACCTGTGGCTGAGGAGCCAGCGGCAGCACGCGATCATGACGATCAGGGCGGGTCTCATCCGGTTCATCCGAGATTTCTTCGACAACCGCGGCTTCATCAATATGGATACGCCCGTGTTCACGCCGAACGCGTGCGAAGGGACGACGACGCTTTTCGAGACCGACTACTTCGGCGACAAGGCCTACCTCACGCAGAGCGGGCAGCTCTACAACGAGGCGACGGCCGCGGCCTTCCGCAAGGTGTATTGCTTCGGCCCGACCTTCCGCGCCGAGAAGTCGAAGACGCGCCGGCA
>JAPLKY010000337.1 GCA_026387805.1 Candidatus Krumholzibacteriia bacterium | reverse complement strand
GGCCGCCGCGAAGGTGAGCCCGATTTCCTCGTGCACCATCACCTGGTTGATGCCGTCGATGTTGTACTCGACCGGGTCCTCGGCGGTCATGATGTTGTATTCGGGCAGGTTGATCTTGTTGAGCGCCGAATAGAGCGTCGTCGTTTTTCCGCTTCCCGTGGGCCCCGTCACGAGCACCATCCCGTACGGCATCTCGATCCCCTTCACGAGCTTCTGGAGCGCCTCGGGATGGAAGCCGAGCTTCGTGAGATCGATCTGGAGATTGGTCTTGTCGAGGATTCGCATCACGATCTTTTCGCCGTAGATCGTGGGAAGCGAGCTGACCCGGAGATCGATCTTCTTCGCGCCGATCCGGATCTTGATGCGGCCGTCCTGCGGGACGCGCTTCTCCGCGATGTCGAGTTCGGCCATGATCTTGAGTCTCGAGGTGACCGCTCCCTTCATCTTGTAGGGAGGAGACATCATCTCGTGAAGAACGCCGTCGATCCGGTACCGCACCCGGAGCTTCTTCTCGAACGGTTCGACGTGAATATCGCTCGCCCCCTTGTTCACCGCGTCCGCGATCAGCGAGTTCACGAGCTTGACGACGGGGGCGTCCTCGCTCATCGCCTCGGCGACTCCGGCGTCGTCGTCCATCTCCTCGACGATCTCGAAGTCTTCCTGCATGTCCTTCATGACTTCGGCCAGCGAGTCCGCCGATTCGTAGAACCGGTCGATGGCGCGCTTGATCGCCGTCTCGGTCGCGACGACGGGGCGCACTTCGAGACCCGTTATGAATTTTATGTCGTCGATCGCGAATATATTATCGGGATTCGCCATCGCCACGGTGAGGATGCGCCCTTCGCGCTTGATGGGGACGACCTGGAACTTCGTGGCGACCTCGGGCGGAATGAGCTCGATCGAATGCTCGTCCGCCTCGAGATCGTCGAGATCGACCGCGGGCGCGTTGTACGTCTGGGAAAGGAACTCGGCGAATGCCTTCTCGGAGATGGCCCCCGTCTTGACGAGGTTATAGCCCAGGCTTCCCCCCGACTTCGTCTGCTCGGTCAGGGCAAGCTCGAGCTGCTGCTGGCTTATGAGGCTCGATTCAACGAGTTGATTGGCGATCTTGTCTTTCAACAAAACCCTCCACCCGGCACGGGTTTCCGGAAAGCGTATGCAATTATTCAACCAGCGGGCCCGACGGCCCGCACTTCAAGCCCGGCGTTCTCGGTCTGATCCATAGACAGAATGCGTCGGACCGCAAGTTACATGCCATCCGGCGAGAACGCTTGTAATGGATTGCCGTTCATAAGGATCAGGGGATCGGAGGGGACTTTTCGGCTTCCAATCCGTCCCCGAATCGGGGGCCGGACGAGTCTCGATAACCCATTCGAATGTATGGAGTAGTGCCTCGGCGTGTTGCCGCGGCAATCCCGCCATCGAGGCCCGCGGGAGAACGCCGCGCCCAATGCACTGTGCGATACCGCATGCATATTGCGAATAGGACAATCGTCCGTCGGGGAGAAACGGGGGATCGGGGCAAAGGAGCCAGCCTCTGTCAATTTTCTTGCCACGCGCCCACGCGCGCCGGAGCCTTCCGCAAGCCCCGCGCGTTTCGAACCTTCACGCGCTGCGGGAAAGATCAGTCGAGAAGCTCCCAGAAGACGCCGATGAGGTAATGGCGCAGGGGCATCGTGTAGCCGGGGATCGTTTCGTATCTCTCGTTCAGCAGGTTCTTGTACTCGTAAGTCACTCGCGCGCTCATGATGGAGAGCGAAGCCGAGACATTGAGCACCCGGTACGGCGGAAGAGCCGTTCCGCCCCACCATCTCTTGCCCGCAGCCTCCGAATCGAGCTTCAGCGAAAACAGCTCCGAGCTCGCGAATATCTTTCGCTGCACGCCCGCTTCTCCCGTCGCGCGATAGACGGGAACCCCTCCGGCGAGCGCGCCGCGCTCGGGGTATCCCTCGATCCCCATCGAGAGAAGGCAATCGAAGCCGAGGATCTTGGCGCGCCCCGCGAAGCGTCCGCGCGCGCCGGCGACCGTGCCGCTTCCCTCCGACCGGTAGACCGCGGAGTCGGCGCCGGCGAGAAGGATGCGCGACTTCTCCTCCCTCCCGAAGAGGGACAGGGAGACGCTCGAGAACCTGAATCCTATCGAGAGCTCGTCGGCGATCTCGGGGACGAGATCCGGATTGCCCGTCGTCTCGTGGATCGAGCCGTCGGAATCGCGCGCCAGGGCGGGCTGGAAAAGCTCTTCGGCGGAGGGGATCCTCAGGCGCCGCGCGAGGATGACGTCCTGGGAAAAACGCTCGCTCCACCTCTTCCCGAGGGCCACCTCCGCTCCCCCGTACCGGCCGACGACGCTGTGACTGCCGCCGAAGGCGCCGAGGCGCCAGGTCACGCCCGAAGCCGCTTTTCCTCCCAGCGTGACGCCCCCCTCGAAGCGGCTGAA
>JAPLKY010000422.1 GCA_026387805.1 Candidatus Krumholzibacteriia bacterium | reverse complement strand
TCCTTCGAGAACGTCGTCTCGGGCTGCGTACGCGTCGAGAGAATGCCGCGGAAACCGCGGAGCGCGACGGCGCGCACCTCGAGATTCTTCTTGAGCGCCGCGGCGAGGGGGTAGTACTGCGTGCCCGCGACGAGCTCTCCGACATTGTAGGCGTCGGCCTTGAAGGAATCGGTCGTGATTCCGCGGCGGCCGAGCTCGCGCTTGATGTCGAGGAGCGCGGCCTGCCGGTACGCCTCGTTGTGCACAAGGAGCGGGATGAGGGGAATCTTGCAGACGCCCTTGATCTCGACGCGGCGCCCTCCCTCGATCGACACGTTTACGTCCTGGCGCGCGGCCCCCATCCCCGTGTGCACCTTGCCTGTCGAGCGCGCGAGGCGGCGCAGTATCTGCGCGACCTCGGCGACCTCCCGCGGCGTCTTCATCTCGGGGTAGGTGACCGTCTCGATGAGCGGAATGCCGAGGCGGTCGGTGCGATATTTCCTCAGATGGCCGACGTCCGATACTTCGCGGCACGCGTCCTCCTCGAGGCCGAGCTGGATGATGCCGATGCGCTTTCCCCGGTAGGGAATCCACCCGTCGACGCCGAGGATCGTGGTGCGCTGGAACCCGGTCGGAATCGAGCCGTCGAGGTACTGCTTGCGCGCGATGTGCACCTCGCTCACGAGATTGCAGTTAAGGAGCATCGTCACCTCGAGCGCGATGTCGAGCGCCTGCAGGTTGAGCTCGAAGGGCGGCGTGTCGTCCATCTCGTACGTGCAGACCGTGTCCTGCCGGATCTGGTAGATGATCTCCTTCTTCGTCTTGAATTCCATGAGCGCCGTGCCGTCGTACTCGCCGAGCTCGGACAGCGTCGGCCGCATGTGGCGCAGAATCTCCGCGTTGAATTCCTCTGAGTAGGGGCGCACGACGGGGCAGCGGCAGAAAAGCTTCTTCGTCGTGGCGAGCTGCTGGTGGATCTCGATGCCCGACTTCATGCCGAGCGCGGCATAGTCCTCGGGAGTCGCTTCTTCGATTCTCTTTATCTCAACCACCGGGGGTTACCGTCCTTGCGCGCCGCGCTAGCAGTCGAGGTACATCTGGATCTCGAGGGGATGCGGGCGATTTCGCACCGGCATGATCTCCTTCTCCCGCTTGAGCCGTATCCAGTCCCTTATCATCGACTCGGTGAATACGCCTCCCTCGAGAAGGTACGCGTGGTCCTTGTCGAGCTCGCGGAGCGCCTCCGCGAAAGAGCCCGGGAGCGGTTTTATCTTCGCCCGCTCCTTGAGAGACATCTCGAAGACGTTGACGTCGAACGGGCCGAAGCCTTCCTTCGCCGGATCGAGCTTCTTCCTGATGCCGTCGATCCCCGCCATGAGCTGCGCCGCCATCGCGATGTACGTGTTGCACGTGGCGTCGGGCGGCCTGAACTCCATCCGCTTGAGCCCGGGATCGGTCGCGTACTTCGGGATGCGGATCGCCGCCGAGCGGTTCGCGAGCGAGAAGAAGCAGTTCACCGGCGCCTCGAAGCCCGGCACGAGGCGCTTGTAGGAGTTCGTGCTCGGATTCGTGAAGGCGAGGAGCGAAGGCGCGTGCCTGAGGAGCCCCGCGATGTAATGGTGCGCGAGCGGGCTCAGATCGGCGTAGCCCCCTTTGCGGTAGAAAACATTCGTGCCCTTCTTGAGGAGGAACTGGTGGAAATGCATCCCCGTGCCCGGCTCGTTGTAGAGCGGCTTCGGCATGAAGGTCGCCGTCTTTCCGTGCTTGTGCGCCGTCATGCGCGCGAAATGCTTCACCATCATCGAGATGTCGCCCATGCGTGCGAGCGGCCCGAAATCGACCTCGATCTCGACCTGGCCGTGGCCGCCCACCTCGTGGTGATGGTAGAGGGTCTTGATCCCGGCCTCCTCGAGGAGCGTGACCGTCTCGTCGCGTATGTCGACCGTCGTGTCCTCGGGCGGGATCCCGTGATAGCCGGAGAAGGTCCAGAGCCCGAACGTGTCCTTGCGCAGTCCTTCGCCGGGAACGATCTCGACGGAGCACGTCTTGTTCGAGTTCTTGACGCGCACCTCGTCGAACACGTAGTACTCGAACTCCGGTCCCCACATCGAGCGGTCGGCGATTCCCGTCTTTCTGAGGTAGCTCTCGGCCGTGAGCGCGATCGATCGCGGGTCTCGCGAGAAGGGCTTCTTCGAATCGGCCTCGACGATGCGGCAGATGAACGAGATCGCGGGCTCGGTGCGGAACGGATCGAAGTATCCCGTGTCGAGCTCGGGAACGAGCGCGAGGTCGCCGCTTTCGACGGCGGACATGCCGGCGAAGTTGGAGCCGTCGAAACCGACTCCGTTCGTGAAGAGCTTCTCGTTCACCCGGGAGGGGGGCACCGTGATGTGGTGCCAGCGCCCGAAAAGATCGGTGAATTTGAAATCGATTTGCTTGATATGGCGACTCTTGATGGCCGCCCTCAGTTTCGCCAATGATGAAAAGATGTCGAACCTCCTCCTTAGAGCCCAACGCATGCGGTCTCCATGGTGCGATAGCGCATAAGTTATTGGAATACAGAATATATTCGAAGCGATGATACGATTCAAGGCCAAATGAAAGGGTGTGGCGGCCCGCGGGGATGAAATGCGAGCACCCGATCCTTCGCTACATTGGAGGTCTGAAATGAGAGACGCTGCCAGGATCTTCGTTGCATGTGTGCTCGCCTTATGCCTCGACGTGACCGCTTCCCGGGCGGGTTGGATCGAAACGGGAGTGCCGCTTTCAAATCTGCCGGCATATGTCAGTAGCGCAATCGCGGCTTCGGATGGATCTTCCGGAGCTATTATTACTTACGTGATGTGTTACAAGGGCTTGAGAGATATCTATGTCCAGCGAGTCGATGCGTCGGGATCCCTCCTTTGGCGGGCGAATGGGGTTCCGGTATGCGCGGCGGCGGGGGATCAGACGTACCCTGCGATCATCTCGGACGGCGTCGGCGGGGCGATCATCACGTGGATGGATGAGCGCACCGGCGGAAAAACGGACATCTATGCGCAGCGCGTGGACGCCTCGGGCGTCCCCCAGTGGACTGCCGATGGTGTTCCTGTGTGCACGGCGGCGGGCGACATGAACAATCCCGTGATTCTGCCCGATGTCGTCGGCGGGGCGATCATTGGGTGGGAGGACGGAAGGAGCGGCAGCTATTCGGATATCTATGTTCAGAGAGTGAACGCCGCGGGTGCTCCCCAATGGGCCGCCGACGGCGTGGCCGTATGCACAGCGGCGAATTGGCAAATGTACCCGAAGCTGGCCTCCGACGGCGCCGGCGGAACCATAATCGATTGGTGGGATCAGCGCGCCGGCGGATACGATATCTACGCCCAACGTGTCGATGCCTCGGGCTCAGTTCGGTGGGCGATGGACGGTGTCGGCATTTGCACTCTCGCGGGCACCCAGTATGGCAATGATATCGCTTCGGATGATGCGGGCGGAGCGATCGTCACCTGGTATGACGAGCGCAGCGGAAACAAGGACATCTATGCCCAACGCGTCGATGCCTCGGGTGTTGTCCGATGGGTGATCGACGGGATCGCCATCTGCGCGGCGTCTGGCAGTCAGTATCATCCTTTACCGATTTCTGATGGCGCCGGCGGAGTCATTATCTCGTGGGATGATCTCCGTTCCGGCGGCTACGATGTGTACGCCCAGCGCGTGGACACCTCCGGCAGCATTCTCTGGGCTCCGAATGGTGTCGCCATCTGCGCTGCAACGGGCAATCAGAGCAGCTCCCGAATCGTTTCCGATGGAGCAGGAGGGGCGATCATCGCCTGGGGTGACCGGCGGTCCGGGAATAGCGATATCTATACCCAGCGTATCAATACCTCGGGGGTCGTTCAATGGACTGCCGACGGCCTCCCCGTGTGCTCGGCGACCGGCGCTCGGAGCATTTCTCAAGTCATTGCCGACGGGGCTTTTGGCGCGATCATCATCTGGAGCGACATTCGGGACACGGTCAACAATGAAATCTATGTTCAACGAGTGGACGGCTCGGGAGCGGCGCAGTGGACGGCTGACGGCGTCGCTGCAACAAGAACGGGATCCCAGCAGAGCACGGCGTCCATTGCGTCCGACGGCGCCGGAGGCGCCATTGTCGCATACGAGGACGATCGAAGCGGGGGCAACGGCGATGTCTACGTTCAGCGAGTGGACGCCTTCGGCACCATCGAGTGGACCGAAGAAGGGGTCGGAGTTGCGACGGGAACGCCTTACCAGTTCTATCCGCTCATCGTTTCCGACGGCGCCGGCGGGGGGATCATCGCCTATGGCGAGTATAGCAGCGGCAGCTACGACATCTATGCGCAGAAGGTTGATGCCTCGGGCGCGATTCAGTGGGCAGCGAGCGGAGTCGCTATCTGCACGGCGCCTGGACAGCAGAGTCTCGATCGGGTGATTCCAGACGGTGCGGGGGGCGCGATTATTGTCTGGACCGACTATGCGGTCGATGGCAACTCCGATATCTATGCGCAGCGCGTGAGCGCGGCCGGCGCCATGCTGTGGACCGCCGGCGGTGCCGCCGTTTGCGCGGCGGCGGGCGACCAGAGAAGCGCGGGGCTCGTTACCGACCTTGCCGGCGGGGCGATCATCGTTTGGGAAGACTATCGGGGCGGAACGTACGGCGACATCTATATCCAGCGACTCGATGCATCGGGCGCTCCCCAATGGGGAACGAACGGCGCGGCGGTTTGCACGGCGGCGAACAACCAATATGGCCCACGACCGGCATCGGACGGAGCCGGAGGCGTTATCATCGTCTGGGGAGACGGCCGCGTCACGACAAATAAGGACATTTATGCGCAGCGCGTGGATGCCTCGGGTGCGGCTCTCTGGACGGCCAACGGCGTGGCTCTCTGCTCGTCGGCGGGCACCCAGGAAGGTCAATGCATCATTTCGGACGGCGCGGGCGGGGCGATCGTTGCTTGGGAAGACAGCCGCATCAGCACCTTCAACAGCGATATCTATGCGCAACGGGTGAATGCAGCGGGAGCCTTGCAGTGGGGGACGAATGGCGCGGCCGTCTGCACGCTCGCGGATGACCAATGGATTCCTCAGATCATCTCCGATGGGGCGGGTGGGGCGGTTATCGTATGGATCAATCAACCGAGCTCGGGAGGTGGAGGCGATCCCTATGCGCAGCGCGTTAATTCCGCGGGTATCGCTTATTGGGCTGCGAACGGCATTCCCGTCGCCGATCCGGTGGCGAGCGTGGGGCGATTCGGGACTGCCGCCGATGGGGCCGCGGGGGTC
>JAPLKY010000317.1 GCA_026387805.1 Candidatus Krumholzibacteriia bacterium | reverse complement strand
ATATCTGGATTTCCGGGGCGCGGTTGTGTTAAGGTCCGGCTCGACGGGTTATGCACGGCGGCACCATGCACGACCCCGCGAAGGAATATTTTTCCGGGGTGTGGATGAAGGGAGGACGATGATGAGGAAGATATTCCGTTTTTTCATGCTTCTTGCTCTTGTCTCAATCATTGCAATTCCGGGCTTTTCCGATTGCGCGGCACAGGTTGCCATCAATGAGTTTCTGGCCGATCCCGCGAGGGATTGGGACGGTGACGGCGCCTTGAGCTCGCGGGACGACGAATGGGTCGAGATCGTCAATCTCGGCAAGACCGCGGTCGACCTCGCCGGCTACCGGCTCGCGGATGGCGAAGGGAGGCCGGTGTGGAGGTACGGTTTCTCGGGCGTCCTCGAGGCGGGCGCCATTCGGGTCGTGTACGGAAGCGACGCGAGGGCTTGGGAGGAGGCGAACGGTTTCGCCGTCTACGGGCTCAGTCTCAACAATACGGGGGACCGTATCGCGCTCTACCGCATCGCGGGAACCGATACCGCGCTCGTCGACGGCTATACCTATGCCGAGGTCGCCGTCCGTGACGACCGCGCGATCGGGAGGCGGATCGACATGCCCGCCGTATGGGTGGTATTCGACGCGAATAATCCGTGCACTTCCACCTGCGTTCCCCCCGGATCGGGATGCTATCCGACTCCCGGCTCTGCGAACACGTGCACGACCGCGACCGAATCCCGGTCCTGGGGATCGATTAAATCGATATACCGCTGAAGCGGAGTGACGGTGCGCGGATAGCCGCGCAAATCTCAGGTTCAGGAGCCGCCGTGCATCCCGCATTTCCCGCTTTACGGATGAAGCGATCCCATGCTATTTTCCGGGCGAGGATTTGCGGCCATGAAAGAGAATAAGTACTCGAGCAAGCTGAACAATTGCTGGGAGTTTCTTTCCTGCGAAAAGAAGGACTGTCCCGCGCACGGACAGGAGAACGCCCCGTGCTGGGAGATCACCGGCCATCGATGCGGCGACCGGGTGTTCCCGAGGCTCGAGGAGAAGCTCATCCAATGCTGTTTCAAGTGCCCTTTCTTCAAACAGCTCAAGGAGCGCATCAAAGGGCGCCGCTGGGTCGATATCACCCTTCTCGAGACGATGGAGGACGCGCTCATTCGATCTTCCATGTATTCGAAGAAGGTCGAAGACCTGTACATGGAGGTCATCCGCAGAAGCAAACTCATGAATCTCCTCGGCGAGGTGAGCAAGATCATCTCCCACCTCGACAAGGAAGAGGACATCATTCTCGCCATTCTCACGGTCATCACGGCCAAGCAGGGTCTCGGTTTCAACCGGGCCTTCGCCTTTCTCCGGGGGCAGGAGTTCGATCTGCTTCGCGGAAAGTACGCCCTCGGACCCTCCTCGCCGGAGGAGGCGGACAGCATATGGAGGATTCTCGAAAAGGACGAGTCGCTCTCTCTCGATAAGCTCGTGAGCAAGGGGCAGAAGCTTCATTACCTGCGGAACAGTCCGCTCACCAAGGTCACGAGCCGACTTTCGATAGGTATCAACGAAATTGAGGGCGTCATCATCAGGGGAATGCACGAGGTCAGGTTCGTGAAGAAGGACGATCTCAAGTCGGAGGCCGATCTGCGCGTCGCCGCGGCGCTCGGCCTCGAGGATTTCTGCATCTGCCCCATCGCGACCGTCGAGGACAGCATCGGGCTCTTGATCGTCGACAATATCTTCACGGGCAAGGCGATCACCGCCGAGGACGCTCACCTGCTCGAGATGATCGTGAGCCACGCGACGACGTCGCTCCGGGCCGCGCAGCTCAAGGAATCGCTCAAGAAGAACGTCGAGAGCCTGAAGGCGACCTACCGCAAGCTCAGGGCGTACGAGGAACGGATCATGAAGGCGGAGCGGCTCGCGATTTCCGGGGAGCTCACCTCGTCCGTCATTCATGAGATCAAGAATCCGCTCGTCGCGATCGGCGGTTTCGCCCGGAACCTGTTCCAGTCGAAGACGATTTCGGGGACGGACCGGGACAAGCTCGAGATCATCATGAACGAGGCGATGCGGCTCGAGCGCTACCTCGAGAGCCTCCAGTCGAAGGTGAGCGAGATCAAGCTCGAGGAAGGGGACGTCAATCAGGTCATCGAGGACAACTGCCAGCTTCTCCAGAAGGATTTCGAGGAGCGCAACATATCGATCCTGAGGAGCCTCGCTCCCGACCTGCCCCACAGCCACTTCGACGTGGTGAAGATTCACGAGGTCTTTCTCAACATTATCCAGAACGCCGTCGAGGCGATCGGCGACAACGGCGTCATCCGGCTGGCCACGTGGCGGGAAGGCGATAGCATTTGCATCCAGATCTCGGACAACGGCAAGGGGATCCCGAGCGAGCAGATATACAAGATATTCACCCCGTTCTACACGACGAAGGAAGAGGGTTCGGGATTGGGGCTCGCCTTCGCGCACCGGATCGTGAAAGACCACGGCGGCAACGTCTCCGTCACGAGCTCCGAGGGGAAGGGTGCGACCTTCCTCGTGACGCTTCCGCTCATCAGGCAGCCGAACGAGGCCCAGGCCGAGCAGACGATCATCTGATGCCGGGCCTTTCCATGCGCCATTGACAAATTCGCTCAATTGATATAATCTCCAAAGCCTTATGACGTTGCGTCACCGCGGGCGGGCTCGGTCCCGTCCGCTCCGAAGGCGAGGCCCGTATGAACGGTTTTGAACGTGGCACGATTCAGCTTTACACCGGCGACGGAAAGGGCAAAACGACCGCTGCCCTCGGGGCCGCGCTGCGCGCGCTCGGGCACGGGAAACGGGTCGCGATGATACAGTTCATGAAGGGCAGGCTCTACGGAGAGCTCGCCGCCGCGAAGAGGCTCGAGGGCTTCACGATCGAGCAGCACGGGCGGGACGAATTCGTCGACGCGACGAATCCCGATCCGATCGACCGGGAGCTCGCGGCGGGAGGATGGCGGCGGGCCGGAGAGTTCGCGCAGGAGGAGGGCCTCGACATGCTCATCCTCGACGAGATCAATATCGCGGTCGCCTACGGGCTCGTCGATCTCGAGGCGGTTCTCTCGTTCATGAGGGCGAAGCCCGAGCGCCTCGAGCTCATTCTCACCGGACGCTACGCGCCCCGGGAAATGATGGATCTCGCCGACACGGTGACCGAGATGAAGGAGATTCGCCACCATTACAGCCGCGG
>JAPLKY010000261.1 GCA_026387805.1 Candidatus Krumholzibacteriia bacterium | reverse complement strand
CGATGTTTATAAGCATATGGTAGTATAATCAACTTGTCAAGAAGCATGTCATAATTGCATATTAGTTCACAAATATGTCCCATGCAATGGCCATTCCAGAAAGCGTTGCCTTGGATCTCTTCTGTTTCTGCCTTCTGATCGAGGGGGTGGCGGAATCCTGAAGCATCTTATTGGAAATGGGAACTTTGCGGTGAAGAGAGGCATTGGCTATGTTACAATCGTTCCCGCGCCGTCGATGCGGCGCTGAGCGGGCCGGCATTTTTTCACGACGACGCAACGCAGAAGGGGAGAGCCGATGGTCGACAGCACGAACGAGCAGATGCTCCTGAGGTTCGAAGAGGCGTACGGGAAGCTCAGGGGAGAGATCGGACAGGTTATCGTCGGGCAGGACAAGGTGATCGAGGAGCTCCTCACGGCGCTCTTCGTCGGGGGGCACTGTCTCCTCGTCGGCGTCCCCGGCCTCGCGAAGACGCTCATCGTCTCCACCGTCGCGCGTAGCTTGAGCCTCAAGTTCTCGCGGATCCAGTTCACGCCCGATCTCATGCCGAGCGATATCACGGGCACCGAGGTTCTCGAGGAGGACCCGGCGACGCGCCGCCGCGTGTTCCGGTTCATCGAGGGCCCCGTCTTCGCGAACGTCGTCCTCGCCGACGAGATCAACCGCACGCCTCCGAAGACGCAGTCGGCGCTCCTCCAGGCGATGCAGGAGTATCAGGTGACGGCGGGAGGGAACACCTACCGCCTCGAGAAGCCATTCTTCGTTCTCGCGACGCAGAACCCGATCGAGCTCGAGGGAACGTATCCGCTGCCCGAGGCGCAGCTCGACCGGTTCATGTTCAATATCAAGGTGGATTATCCTTCGGACGACGAGGAGCTCAGAATCATCGACACGACCACCTCGCGCGAGCTCGCCTCGCCGGCTCAGGTGCTCTCGGGCTCCGATATCGTCGCGATACAGCAGCTCGTGAAGAGCGTTCCCGTCTCCGAGGGCGTTCTGCGCTACGCCGTGCGCCTCATCAGGGCGAGCAGGGACGAGAAGCTCCCGGAGGTCGGCCAGTACCTCTCGTGGGGGGCCGGGCCGAGAGCCGGGCAGTATCTCATCCTCGGCGCCAAGGCGCGCGCGATCATGTCCGGCCGGACGACCCCCGGCGTCGAGGACGTCCGCGCGATGGCTCCGCCGGTGCTGCGGCACCGGCTCGTGACGAATTTCCACGCGGAGGCGGACGGCGTGACGACGGACGATCTCGTCCGTCGGCTCCTCGACGCCGTGGCGCCGTGAAAATCTGAAATGTCGCCCAGGGAAACGAACATCGCGGAGTTCCTCAAGCCCGAAGTCGTGAGCCGCCTCGCCAACATGGACCTCCGGGCGCGGCTCATCGTCGAAGGCTTCATCGCCGGCCTCCACCGGAGCCCCTACCACGGCTTCTCGGTGGAGTTCGCCGAATACCGCCAGTACAACGCGGGAGAGTCGGCGCGCAACGTCGACTGGAAGATCTACGGGAAGACCGACCGCTATTACGTGAAGGTCTTTGAGGACGAGACGAACCTTCGCGCGACGCTGCTCGTCGACCAGAGCGCGTCCATGGACTTCACGGGGGGCGCGGGCGTGACGAAGCTCCGCTACGCGACGCTGCTCGCCGCGGCGCTCGGCTATCTCATGATCATGCAGCGGGACGCGGTGGGGCTCGCCGTGTTCGACGAGAAGATCAACGTGCTCGTGCCGCACCGATCGGTGCGGCGGCACCTGCTCCATCTCCTCAAGACGCTCGAGGAGGTCGGGCCCGGCGCGAAAACGGAGATCGCCCCGGCGCTCCGCGAGATGGCCGAGCGTATCAAGCGGCGCGGCCTCGTCGTGCTCTTTTCCGATCTCTTCGACGACCCCGCGGAGGTCATCGCGGGGCTCAAGGCGTTCAGACACCGGGGCCATGAGGTCGTCGTGTTCCACATTCTCGACGCGAAGGAGCTCACGCTCGACTATGGCGGCGAGGTGCGGTTCGTCGACAAGGAGACGGGGGAGAAGCTGCGGACGCAGCCGTGGTTCCTGAAGAAGGAGTATCGCCGGAGCGTGCGCGAATGGATCGCGCGACTCGAGCGCGAATGCAAGGAAGACGCGATCGACTACAACCTCGTGACCACGGAGACCCCGTTCGATCAGGCCCTCGTGCGGTATCTCAACAAGAGGCGGAGGCTCCGGTGAACCGGGCGGCCCCGTTCGTCGGGAGCCCGCGGGACGGTGTTCTATGAATTTTCTGAATCCCCTGTACCTCTTCGCTCTGGCCGCGGTGGCGGTCCCCATTCTCATCCATATCTTCAGCCGGAGGCGCGTCCCCGAGGTTCCCTTCAGCACGATTCGTTTTCTCAGCCGGTCCGACCGGCGCAGCATGATGCGGATAAACGTGCGGCGACTGCTTCTCCTGCTCTTGAGGATCCTCGCCGTCGCCCTCGTCGCGCTCGCGTTCGCGCGGCCCGTCATGCGCGGCTCGCTTGCCGCGCTCTTCCCGGCCGGCGGTTCGCGGGCCGCGTGCATCCTCCTCGACCGGAGCTTCAGCATGGGAGCGGAGGGGGACGGGGGCGTCGTCTTCGACCGCGGTCTCGCGCGACTCGCCGCGATCCTCGACAATCTCGAGAGAGGGGACGCGGTTTCCGTCGTTCTCTTCGATACGGGGAGCGAGATCGTTTACGAGGGAGAGATCGAGAAGGAGGCCGTCCTCGAGGCGCTGCGGGACGCGCGGCCGTCGTGGGGAGGGACCGACCTGCGCGGCGCGGCTGCGCTCGGGGAGCGCATGCTCGCGGGGAGCCGGCGCGACGTGCGCGAGCTCTACGTCATCTCCGATTTCCAGAAAACGGCGCTCGCGCGCGCGGGCGCCGCGGGGAGGGGCGAAACGGGCGAGCCGGAATCGCCGGATCGCGGCGACGCCGGAATGCGGGCGACGCGCGGGAAGCCCCGCGCCGCTCTTCCCGTCCGGGCGTTTCTTCTCCCCGTGCAGGCGAACGTTGCCGCGAACGTGGCGGTTGAGAGCATCGTCGCGCCGAGCGTCGCGCTCCACAAAGGGGAGACCGCGGAGCTCGGGATCGTGCTGCGGAACAGATCGCGCGAGCTTGCCGCGAAGTTTCCGCTCGAGGTCTCGATCTCGGGGCGCCGCATCATGGAAAAGGAGATCGAGATACTCCCCGACAACTATTGCACCGAAACGGTCGTCTTTCCCGTCGAGCGGGCGGGATGGATCGAAGGCGTCGTAAAAAAACGATCCGATCGTCTTCCCGCGGACGACACGAGATATTTTACGCTGAACGTCCGGGACAGGACGCGCGTCCTCCTTCTGGCCGACGAGGGGGGCTTCTACCTCGAGCAGGCGCTCGGCCCCGGAGGGATCGAGGGGGACATCGCCGTCACGAAGCGCGGATGGCGCGCCTTCACGAGCGCCGATCTGGGCGCGGCGGACGTCGTCGTGCTCGGGCCCGGACGAGGTCCGGCGCAGGGCGACGTCGAGATCATCGGTCGCTTTGTCGAGCGCGGGGGCACGGCGATCGTACTGCTCGTGCCGGAGCTCAAGGCGGCCGCCGAACGGCTCAGCCGGTATCCGCTCGGATTCGAGTTCGCCGAAATGCCGCAGGGCTTTTTCCGGCTCTCGAAACCGGCGGTCGCGCCGGGCTTTC
>JAPLKY010000126.1 GCA_026387805.1 Candidatus Krumholzibacteriia bacterium | reverse complement strand
TTTCGATAGAAAGACGGGCACATTCTCGGCGTATCGAAACGATCCTTACGATCCTCTCAGCTTGAGCTACAACGAGATCTACTCCCTCTGCGAGGACCGTTCGGGAGTGCTCTGGATCGGCACCTGGGGAGGCGGCATCAGCACGTTCAACACGAAGAAAAAGGAATTCACCCATTACAAAAGAGTCTCGAATAATCCGAACAGCCTGAGCCATGAATTCGTCTGGTCGTTCTATGAAGACGAGGAAGGCATTCTGTGGATCGGCACTCATGGAGGAGGATTGGATCGACTCGATCGCCGCAAGAATGAGTTCAGCCACTATCGGCATGATCCCGGCGATCCCACTAGCCTGAGCAACGATATCGTGAGGGTAATCGCCGCGGACCGATCGGGAATACTCTGGTTGGGAACGAACGGCGGGGGAATAAACAGGTTCGATTCGAAGGCCGGGAGATTCCGCGCCTATCAAAATGATCCGAACGATCCCAACAGCCTGAGCCATGATGAGATACGGTGCATTTACGTGGATCGGACCGGTTTGCTCTGGATCGGAACGAACGGGGGAGGGATGAACAGCTTCGACCCGGGCACGGAGCGATTCGTGCGGTATCGAAACGACCCGAGCGATCCGAACAGCCTGAGCAACGATTTCGTCAGAAACATCTATCAGGACTCCTCGGGAGTATACTGGATCGGAACCCAGGGCGGCGGCCTGAACAGATTCGACCGAACGAGCGGGACATTCCGCAGATACAACGAGGTTCCGGCCGATTCCGGGAGCATCAGCAGTGATTTCATTATGTCGATCTATGAATCGAGGGCAGGGGACGTGTGGATAGGAACGTGGGGCGGCGGCCTGGATCGATTCGATCGAACGCGTGGAACGTTCAGGCGTTATACCGAACAGAACGGTCTCGCCAGCAACGCAATCTATGGAACGCTCGAAGACGAGGAAGGAAATCTCTGGCTCAGCTCCAATAACGGGCTTTCGAGATTCAATCCGAAAACGGAAACCTTCAAGAACTACACGGTTCAGGACGGGCTTCAGAGCAAGGAGTTCAACGCGGGCGCGTACTTCAAGAGCCGGAGCGGCGAGATGTTCTTCGGCGGCATCAACGGATTCAACGCATTCTTTCCCGGGAAGATCAGGGACAACCCATATATCCCGCCGATAGTGATCACCTCCTTTACGAAGCTCAATCGGGAAGTCAAGCTGGACGTGCCCGCATCGGAGCTGAGAACGATAAGGCTCTCGTACCGGGATTACGTATTTTCCTTCGAGTTCGCCGCTCTCGATTTCACCGCTCCGGGCAAGAACCTCTACGCGTACAAGATGGAGGGTCTGGACAGGGATTGGGTCTATACGAATTCGGCCAAGCGCTTCGCGAACTATACGACTCTGCGCCCGGGAAAATACGTATTCAGGGTCAAGGGATCGAACAACGACGGCGTATGGAACGAGGCGGGAACGGCCGTCGCCATCACGATAACGCCGCCGTTTTGGGGAACGTGGTGGTTCCGATCCCTCGGGATCGTCATTGCGGCGACGCTCGCGTTTCTGTGGTACAAGCGGCGGCGCACGTCCATCTTCTTCGAAGCCGAGCTGCAGGCGGCGCACGACGCGCAGATGTCCATCATGCCCCATTCCGATCCTGTCGTGAAGGGATTCGACATTTCCGGAATCTGCATACCGGCCAGTGAAGTCGGAGGGGATTTCTTCGACTATTTCTGGCTGAACGACCGGCGGACGAAGTTCGGACTCGCGGTCGGCGACGTGTCGGGGAAAGCGATGAAGGCGGCCATGATCGCCGTCATGTCGAACGGCATGATTTCGTCGATCGCGAATGAGCGTTTTTCGCCTCAAGCGGCGCTCACGGGGTTGAATCGGCCGCTGTTCGCCAAAACGAGCGAAGATATCTACACGGCTCTCTGGCTCGGCGCGCTCGACGTGGAATCGAAGATGTTCACGTACGCGAACGCGGGGCTTCTTGCTCCCCTGCTCAAGACTCCGATGTCCGTGAGCGCGCTCGAGAGCTCGGGGCCGCGGTTCCCCCTCGGAGCCCTGCAGGACACGGTCTACGAGGAGCGGAGCATTCGCGTCGAAAAGGGGGACGTTCTGGTCCTGTTCACGGACGGGGTCACGGATGCTCGAAACAGCGCGATGGAATTCTATGATTATGAATGTCTGAAGCGCCTTCTCGAAATCATGGATACATCCGGGATGTCGGCGGGGGAGCTCAAGGACAGGATTGTCCGGGATGTAAAGCAGTTCGTCGGATCCGCTCCGCAGCGCGATGATATGACCGTCGTGGTTGTAAAGGCGCTCTGAGGGGGCTCAGTTGTGTGGGGTATCTATGGTGCCGGAGGAGGGAATCGAACCCTCATGAGCGCTAGGCCCGGGGGATTTTGAGTCCCCTGCGTCTACCAATTCCACCACTCCGGCACACGCGCGGAACTTCCTTTGGCATTAGAACATATCGCCTTTGGCGCCGGCCGTCAATACTGGAGTCGGATGAACTTTAGGCTTGACTTGGAGCCGATTTTGCATGATAACTTATATCCGCATGGGGTTGTAGCTCAACTGGGAGAGCACTTGACTGGCAGTCAAGAGGTCACGGGTTCGAGCCCCGTCAACTCCACCATTTTTTCACTTATTCAATAATCGTAGAGGGTGCCGGAGCGCTGCCGGCCCGGCGCCCCGAACCGGGATCGGATGGGCCGCCATGGCTTCAAACGCGCCGCCCCGCGTTCTCTGCATATTCGAGGACGAGCGGTTTCCCACGTTCTTGCCGCTCTCTCTCGGACGTCCCGTGTTCGACATCAGCATCGGCACGCAGAGCCTTCGCGGCCGTCTCGTCGATGAATTGAATCCCGATGCGCTCGTTCTCATGTGCCGGCCTTACCTGGCCGATGTGCTCAGGGAGGAGGAGGCGCGGGAAGGGACGCGGGGGGCGGCGGTAAACGAGCTTCCCGACGGAGAGATCCTCTTTCTCAACGGGCGTCTTCTCTCGTATGGGGGAGAGCTCGGCGACCTGTGCGCCGCGCTGAAGAGCGACGGCGTTCTGCACAAGAAGGGGATCGTCGTTGCGGCCCGGCTGTCCGGGGATCGCGCCCTCTCCCTCGCCGCCCATATCGGCGGCCTCATCTCCGATGAAGGCGTCGAGAAGGTTATCCGCGAGATCAAGCGCGCCTCCGTCGCGGAGGGGAAGAAAGCGCGCGATGACGGGGAGGAAACGCAGGATGCGTCCCGAAGCAAGGCGCTCGGCGCATGGGCGCAGCAGAACGGCGCAGAGCTGCATGAAACGGGGGTGCGGCTGCTCTCCCACTACTGGCAGCTCATCGGCGAGAACCGAAACTGCATCGTCGACGATTTCAGGAAGAATCCGCTGCGCGGCACCGCTCCCGAGACGGAGCTCTTCAGGGGTGTCGAGCTCATCAACGAGAACGACATCGTGATCGGCTCCGGCGTCGAGGTGCGCTCGGGAACCGTTCTCGACGCGAGCGAAGGGGCGATCATCATCGCGAACAACGCGCGCATCGAGCCGAACGCGATCATCTATGGACCCTGCGCGATCGGCGAGGGATCTATCGTCCGCGGGGGGGCGAAGCTCGGGCACGGGACGACGCTCGGGAAGATGTGCAGGATCGGCGGCGAGGTGGAGGAGTGCATATTCGCCTCGTACAGCAACAAGCAACATGAGGGGTTCATGGGGCACTCGTACATCGGTTCATGGGTCAATATCGGCGCCGGAAGCTGCACGAGCGATCTCAAGAACAACTACGGCCTCGTCAAGGCGTGGAGCGCGGGGCGCATGCGCGAAACGGGACGCCGGTTTCTCGGCGCCACGATAGGGGATCATTCCAAGATCGCCATCGGATCGCGCTTCAACACGGGCACGGTGATCGGATTCAACGCCAACGTTCTCGCCGTCGGCTTTCCGCCGAAATTCGTTCCGAGCTTCTCGTGGCGGCTCGAGCCGGAGCCGGCGCGTTGCGAGCTCGCGGCCGCCATGGAGACCGCGAAGATCATGATGGACAGACGGAACGTGGCTTTCACTGCGGCGCACGTCGAGCTTTTCAAGGCGATCGAGCGTTTCTCGCGCCTCGGCGGGAATGCCTTGTAGGGGATCTGACCGCTATTGGATCATTGCATGGACGCGATATATCTCATCGGTGAAAGATTGAACAGCACGCATTCCTCGGTGAAGCGGATTCTGGAGGAGCGCGATGCGGCGGCCTTTCGGGCGCTCGTCGAGGCGCAGATCGAGGGGGGCGCCTCATGCATCGATCTCAACGCATCGA
The DNA here is from genome assembly GCA_026387805.1 of Candidatus Krumholzibacteriia bacterium. GTDB lineage: Bacteria > Krumholzibacteriota > Krumholzibacteriia > Krumholzibacteriales > Krumholzibacteriaceae > SSS58A. The sequence goes on along the minus strand of JAPLKY010000126.1, from coordinate 3,786 downwards.
TGCTCATGAGCGGGGAGGAAGCCGCCCTTCGATGGGGGGCGGGGATCGTGCGCGAGGCATTCGGCGTCCCCGTCATGATTGACAGTCCGGACAAGGGCATTCTCATGAGCCTCGGTGGGGAATACGGCGACGCCTGCATGCTGAACTCGATCTCCGCCGACGGGGCGGTGCTCGAGGAGATTCTTCCTGTCGCCGCGCGCATGGGCGCCGGCGTCGTGGTCATGCTCAAGGACATGAAGGGAATCCCTCCGTCCGCGGAGGAGAAGCTGTCCCTCGCGGCGCGCGTATCGACGGCCGCGGCGAAAGCGGGGATCGCTCCGGAAAGGCTCTTCATCGATCCCGTGTTCTCTCCCGTCGCCACCGCCTCCGGAGGCATGGGTGGCGTCCTCGAGTGCATTCGAAGAATCAGGGAGCACATGCCGGCTCATCGCACCATCGGCGGGCTATCGAACGTATCGTTCGGACTCCCCGAGAGGAAGCTGATCAACAGGTCGTTTGCCGCGATGGCGGCGGCCTTCGGCATTTCCGCGCTCATATGCGATACGACGGACCGTGAGCTCGTGAAGACTCTGAAGGCGAGCGAGACATTGAGCGGCCGCGACCGCAGTTGCAGGAAGTTCCTCGAGTGGTACCGGCGCGAACGCGAGACGCAATGATCGGGCGCACCGCGGAGCGTCATTCGCTCGAATCATGTATTACGCAATGCGCGAGCTTCGAAATAGGCCTGGCGGAGATATCGTGACGCACGAAGGGCGTTTGCGGCCCTCCCGCTGATATCCCATAACAATTTGTGTTATAAAGAGTTGTGCCATTCCATCGGAAAGAATCCGGAATGGCACAACTCTTGAACCTTGATCTTTTCGCACGCGGAAAGTTCCCTGTTTACCCGTGTCTTATCCTTGACGTGTTTCTCATCCTCACGTGTTGTAGAAACCCACGCACAGGGGTACACGGTACAAACGGGGAACTTTAATTTTATGATATCACAGATTGTGCCTCTCGCGCAACACTTCGATTCGCGTTTCCCGGAAATATGATTGCGATGCGTCCTTCATTTCGCCGCTTGTGCACAGGGGAATTTCAAAATATATTTTGACAACACACGCGCGATATGCTAGCTATGGAAAGAAATTACGCGTGGCCGGACACGCTTGTATCGGGGATCTTCTGGAATCGCGCGCGAGGGACTCTCAAACAAGGAGCGGGGTAACTGAGATGACAAAGGCAGATCTCGTCGAGGAAATCTCGAAGGATACGGGGCTCAGCAAGAAGGATACGAATATCGTCGTCAACCTCATCATCGATAATCTCATCAAGGCGCTCGCCGAGGGGGACAAGGTCGAGTTGCGGGGCTTCGGCAGTTTCAAGGTGAAAAGCAGGAAATCGAGAAAGGCGCGCAATCCCCGGACCGGCTCGTCCGTGGACGTCCCGGCGAAGCTCGTTCCTTACTTCAAGGCGTCGAACGAGCTCAAGGCGCTCGTAAACAAGTGATTGGGAACACTATTGGATTGTAGCCGGAACCCCGGCCGACCGTCACAGGTTTTGCGGGGAGAGGTTTTTCGCGCTACCGGATACCGGCAGCCCGATACGGACAGGGAGGAACGATGCCCAGCGGAAAGAAGAGAAAGAGAAAAAAGATCGCGACTCACAAGAGAAAGAAACGCCTTCGCAAAGATCGGCACAAGAAGAAAAAACGCTAAGTAATCCAGGGGGATCGAACGGCGTTGATGGTAATTGACGAACGACGAAAAGCTCAGCGGGTCGAGGCGGATCTCGCGGTAACGGTCAAGGGCGGCAAGGGCGAGACCAAGGGCAGAGCGCTCAATATCAGCACGAGCGGGATTTACTTCGAGTCGCCCTATCATATCGCGCCCTTGACGAAGATCAGGCTCGAGCTTATAATCCCCGATCCGCGCAAAGGGGAGTTGCCGGTGACGTGCGACGGGGTCGTGGTGCGCGTGGAGCCGGAGAAGAAGGAACCCGCCGTTGCGCAGTATAGAGTCGCCATCCTATTCACTCTCGTTTCGGAGAGCTCGCTGAAAATCCTCGATGCCTATATCCGATCGAGGCTGTCGTCCTGAATTCCGGTCGTTTGCTTCGCTCTTCCAGAGGGTTCATGACGCACCAAGCCAACCATGCACCGGCATCCGTTCTCATCGTCGACGATGAGCAGGCGATACTGGATATTCTCAATCAGTTCATTTCGGGGCGGGGGTATCGCGTCACCACGGCGGCGAGCGCGAAGGATGCCCTCGCGCGCATCGCCGAGGAACGCTTCGACGTTGCGCTCATCGATCTCAAGCTCCCCGATCAGGCGGGTCTCGATCTCCTCGAGCCGTTCGGGCGCGCCAATCCGGACGCGAAGTGCATCATCATGACGGCGTTCGCTTCCCTCGAAAGCACGATCGAAGCGCTGCGGCTGAACGCCTTCGATTACATCTTGAAGCCGTTCGATCTTCTCAAGATCGGAGAGGTCGTGGATGCCGCCGTCGATCACGTGCGCGCCAAGGAAAACAACGATTCGGTCATCGAAGAGCTCTCGCGGGCGAACAGGACGCTCGAGGACAGCGCGCGGGCGTTGGAGAAGAAGCTGCTCGTGATCAACGACGAGCTGTCACAGAAGAACGACTCGCTCAAGCGGCACGTGACGCGGCTCCGGGTGCTCTACCAGATGGGGCGCGATATCAGCACGAACGAGAATTGGAGCGACGCGCTCGACCGTTTTCTCATGGCTCTCTGCAAGTATCTCGAGGCGGAGGGGGCGGGCCTTCTCCTCTTCAGCAACAACGAGCAGATTCTCAAGATCCGAACGGCGTATCAGCTCGAGGGTCCCTTTCTCGAAGACGCGCTGCGACGGCTCACGGAGGCGCAGGAGAACGATACGCTCCCGTCGGAGATGTTCAACCTCGACAGTCGGGGGACGGGGCGCATGAAGACCTGCCTCGAGATGACCGCGCGATGGGTGCATACGGTGGTTCCGCTCCTCTATAAGGGACGCTGGCTCGGATTCCTGCTCATCCGAAAGACGTATCGATCGCGCAGGTCGTACTTCAACGATTACCATTTCATCAATACGATCCAGACGATCCTGACCGAGGAGGTCGCGAACGCGGTCAACATCAGCAGGTTGAGAAGCCTCAAGGATTTCAACGAAACGATTCTCGAGAATATCAACAGCGGCGTGCTGACCACGGACCATCAGGGAAAGGTGACCTACGTGAACGGGCGCGCCCGCGAGCTCATCGGGGAGCGGGCGGAGGCGGAAACGAGATTCGACGAGCTCTTCTCGAATCCGTACGGGAGCGGGGGGCTGTTCGAGCATCTCATTTCGCGCGAGGAGGAGCGGTCGTCGCTCGAGTGCGCACTCTGCAGGAAGGGAGGGGATCCGATAACGGTCCGGCTCAACGCGAGAACGGTGAGGCTCGACGACCATCATGGAAGCGCGGCGGTCGTGATCTTCGAGGATCTCAGCGCGCAGAAGGAGATGGAAGAGGAATTGCGGCGCGCGGACCGGCTTCGCTCCCTCGGGGAGCTCTCCGCGGGCGTCGCGCACGAGATACGGAATCCCCTCACGGGAATCGCGACGACGGCGCAGGTTCTCAACGAGAAGCTCGCGGACGACGCCGAACGGCGCCGATACGTGAAGGTCATTCTCGATGAGATCGCGCGCCTCGACGATATCATCAAGAATCTGCTCAATTTCGCCCGTCCGGTTTCGCCGAGGCCGAAGGAGGTATCGCTTCCCCGCCTCATCGAAGAAGCTCTGGCCCTCGTTTCGGACAAAGC
>JAPLKY010000296.1 GCA_026387805.1 Candidatus Krumholzibacteriia bacterium | reverse complement strand
CTGGTTTCAGCTCCGAGGGTTCGAATCCCTCTCTCTCCGCCATGAAATGCCTTGCCGACGGGCGCGGAAAACGGTAATAGTAGTATGAGGTGGGGATGTAGCTCAGCTGGGAGAGCACCTCGTTCGCAACGAGGGGGTCGTCGGTTCGAACCCGATCATCTCCACCATAAGTTTTCTTGGAGATCGTGCTAGACGGGGAGGTAGCGGTGCCCTGTACCCGCAAACCGCTCTAGCGGGGTCGAATTCCTGGCCGAGGGAGCGTGGTTCTCGAGCGATCGACGACGGAACGTGGTGTTGATGGTCAGGTCCCGCGCTATGGGAACCTGCCAACCCCGTCAGGACCGGAAGGTAGCAGCGGTACGCAGCCATTCTCATGTGCCGCGGATTTCCCTGGCAGGAGCTAACCCCGCCGTAAGAGCCGAGGGCGCCTTACAAAGCCGGGTGCACGATCTCCTATGCGACCGCAACTGAAGGCGCTCGACGATGTCCTATCTTGTTCTCGCGCGAAAATGGAGACCGCAGACCTTCTCGGAAGTCGTCGGCCAGGAGCACATCACCGAGACGCTCAAGAAGGCCGTCGAGAAGGACAGGGTCGCCCACGCGTACCTCTTCGCCGGTCCGCGGGGATGCGGAAAGACGACGACGGCGCGTCTCCTCGCCAAGATCATCAACTGCGAAAAGCCGAACGGCGCCGAGCCGTGCAACACGTGCTCCTCGTGCGAGGCCATCACCACCGGCCGCCACCTCGACGTCATCGAGATCGACGGCGCCTCGAACCGCGGCATCGACGAGATCCGCGACCTGCGCGAGAAGATCAGCTACGCTCCGTCGCAGGGACGCTCGAAGATATACATCATCGACGAAGTGCACATGCTGACGCCGCAGGCGTTCAACGCGCTCCTCAAGACGCTCGAGGAACCTCCGGTCCACGTGTACCTCATCTTTGCGACCACCGAGCCGCACAAGGTTCCCACGACGATCCTCTCGCGCTGCCAGCGATTCAATTTCAAGAGACTGGAGCTGAAGGAGATCGCCTCGCAGCTCGAGAAGATCTGCACCCTCGAGAAGGTGAAATTCGAAGGGGAGGCGCTCACGCTGATCGCGCGGCGCGCCGAGGGGAGCATGCGCGACGGGCAGAGCCTGCTCGACCAGTGCCTCGCCGCGGCCGAGGGGTCGGTCGATCTCGCTCTCGTGCGCCGCGTGCTCGGCCTCGTCGATTCGCAGCTCGTCATCGATCTCCTCAGGGCTATCGGCGAACGCGACCGGAAGGGAACGCTCGCCATCGTCGATCGCGCGGTCGACTCGGGGATCGATCTCGAGGAGCTCTTCCTCGCCTACGTCGAGGGGCTTCGAAATCTCCTCGTTCTGAGCGTCGAGGGCGGCGAGTCCGCGGATTTCCTGGATCTCTCGCAAGGAGAGATCGCCGATTTCTCCGCCATCGGCAAGGCGTTCAAGACGGAGGATCTGCTCTATTTGTTCCGCGCCGCCGCGAGGGTCTATCGCGAGCTCAAGGCCTCGGGCCAGCCGCGGTACGTGCTCGAGGCCGCTCTCATGGAAGCGGCCTCGTGGGAATCGGCCGTCGAGATCTCCGAGCTCATCCGGCGCCTCGATTCTTCGGGGGGGCCGGCCGTTTCGGGAGGGCCGGCGCGCGAGCGAAAGGCGGATGCGGGGCCGTCCCGGCCGCAGAAGCTCGAGCCGGTCGCGGACGAAGCGAGCGAGGGCCGGGAGAACGCGGTTCAGGTGCCTGAAGTCGCGCCGGCATCCTTCGGCGCCTTCGCGCGCCTCGATACTCTCGCGGCGCCTATCGCGCGCACGGCCGAGGAGGATTTGATCCTTCGCGATCTCGGCGGAAAAGAGGCCTGGGAGCGCTTTCTCTCGCAGATACGGGAGACCAAGCTCACCCTCGGCATCTGGCTCATGTCCGCTCGGGTCGAGAGATTCTCGGATAACAAGCTCAGCCTGTCTTTCAGCCCCCAGAACCGTTTCGCCCGGGAGATGGTGCTCGAGGCGAAGAACAGGCGCTTCATCGAATTCCACCTCGAGAGATTCTTCGGCAGGAAGCTCATTATAGAGGCGCTCGAGCATGTTGAATCTTCCGGCGACGAACGCGGGCCTGCCGACGGGCAGAAGCCCGCCGCCGAGGCGACGAAGCCGCGGGCGCCGAAAATCCCGGCGCAGAGGACGCGGCCGGCGGATCCGGCGCTCGAGACTCTCGCGGGGGGCGCCCCCGTCATCAAGCGCCTGATCGAGGAATTCGACGGGGAACTTTTCAAGGACAAGAGCTAGAACTGGAGGCATTGGGGAATGAAGGACATGGGAAAGCTTCTCAAGCAGGCGCAGATGATGCAGGAACGACTGGCTGAAATGCAGGCACGCCTTGCCGAGAAAACGGTCGAGGCCACCTCCGGCGGCGGCATGGTGACGGCGGTCATGAACGGCAAGCACGAGGTCGTTTCGCTCAAGATCGACCCCGAAGTCGTCAACCCCTCGGACACCGAGATGCTCGAGGATCTCATCATCGCGGCCCTCAGCGAGGCGCGAACCCGCGTGGACGATATGATACGTAACGAGATGAGCGCGCTCACCGGGGGCCTCCCCATGCCCGGGCTTTTCTGATCCCGGACGCCGAAGCGTCTTTTTCCCCAAACCGGTAACTTTTTTGTCTGTGTCCATTTACAGGCAAGGTTTTTGCTAAAAAGGAGATGCGGGAATGATTTACGGCCTACCGCTCCTTCAGGCGCTTATCGATCATTTCAGGAAGCTGCCGGGAGTGGGCGAAAAAACGGCGCGGAGACTGGCTTTTGCGGTGCTGGACATGGACGCCGGGGAGGTGCAGCAGTTTGCCGAAACGCTCTTGCAGGTCAAGCAGAGGATTGGATTCTGCACGAGATGCGGAAACCTCGCGGAAGCCGAGCTCTGCGGTATCTGCACCGACGAACGGCGCGCCGGTGCGATCCTATGCGTCGTTGAACGGCCGGCCGACCTTCTTGTTCTCGAAAGCTCCGGTCAATATCGGGGCCGCTATCACGTACTGCACGGGGTCCTTTCACCCCTTGATGGCGTGGGACCGGAAGATTTGAACCTGGAGCGGCTCGTGCGCCGGGTTCAGGAGGAAGGCATTCAGGAGGTAATCGTCGCGACGAACCCGAGCATCGAGGGTGATACGACGTCGCTCTATATAGCGAATATGCTGAGGAAGTACGGCGTAAAGGTGACGCGGCCCGCGAGGGGTCTTCCGATCGGGAGCACTCTCGAGTTCGCCGACCGCGGAACCATCACCAAGGCCCTGGAGGGGCGCGAGCAGATCTGACCGGGGTCTTTAACAAAGCGAGAGCTCACATGGTCAGAACAAACTGGAAGGTTTTCGAAGAGGATTACTGGGCGATCAATACGATCCTCCAGGAGCTTCTCAAGAACTCGAACTCCTCGAGCGTGCTCCTCCTCGACAAGACGGGGCAGCTCATATCGAGCCTCGGGGAGCCGCCGCAGTTCGACCTGCACAGCTTCGCCTCGCTCTGCGCGGCCGATTTCGAGGCGAACGCGCAGCTTGCCGTGCTCATCGGCGAGAAGGATTTCTCGACGCTCTATCATCAGGGATCGAACGAGAGCATGTATCTGGCCCGCGTCGAGCAGAACATCATCCTCGTTATCCTCTTCGACAAGCGGACGACGCTCGGGCTGGTGCGCCTGCGCGCGAAGAAGGCGCTCGACAACCTCGAGACGGTGATCCGCCGCCTCTACGGGAAGCTCGAGTACGAGAACGAGGAGAACACCGAGTTCAACGAGGAGTTTGTGCAGCAGGCCGAGGTGGAAATCGACAGCCTATTCACCGATTAACGGAGGCTTCCGTTGTCTCTGATCAATTATTCGTCGCGCGAGATCAACGTCAAGATCGTCTATTACGGTCCCGGACTGTGCGGGAAAACGACGAATATACAGTACATCTATGACAAGGTGACGCCCGAGACGAAGGGTAAGCTCATCACGCTCGCGACCGAGATGGACCGAACGCTGTTCTTCGACTTTCTCCCGCTCGAGCTCGGCAAGGTGAAGGGTTTCAGAACGCGCTTCCATCTCTATACGGTGCCCGGCCAGATCTACTACGACGCGAGCCGGAAGCTCATTCTCCGCGGCGTGGACGGAATCATCTTCGTCGCTGATTCGCAGCGGAGCCGTTACGACGCCAATATCGAGAGCCTCTACAACCTCCACGAGAACCTCGGCGATTACCAGCTCAAGCTCGATGACATCCCCTACGCGATTCAGTACAACAAGCGCGACCTCCTCGACGTCATCTCCGTCAAGGAGCTCGAGGAAGAGCTCAATCCGAAGCACTATCCCGCCTTCGAGGCCGTCGCGGTGAAGGGCACGGGGGTCTTCGACACGCTCAAGGCGATCGCGAAGTCGGTGCTGAGGAACCTCTCCTAGGTAACGTTTCCCGGAAATGCCATCACGCGCCCGTGCGCGCTCGAGCCCGATACGCGGGTCCTGTCGGCGATTGCACCCCACACGTGCTCGCCCGCTACGCGGGTCCTGCCGCTGATTGCACCCCGCCCGTGCTCGCGCGCAAGGCTCGCTGCGCAGCGGGCGGGGGCCCCATCAACGTCACCCGCTAGTCGGGGTGCTATCCATGGGCGTCACCCGTGCGTTATCACTTTGGTTCATCATTGGAGAGTTCGATGACGACGCGTTGTTCGGTGCCATGCTCGGTGCCGTCCCAGTGAACGCGGTCCGCCTGGATCGTGCGGTCCGTGATCCACAAGGGATTGGATTCCACCCAATCCGGCGTTTCGAGCAAGGGCCACGTCGTGCCAGTCTTGGCGTCGGCGATCCATAGGTCCGCCTCAATTGTGATTTCATCAAGGTCGAGCTTCGTCGGCCGGGAGAACGCCATCCAGCGCCCGTCAGGGCTCCAGGAGAATTCATATTCCCCTCCAATACCGATGGTATCGAGAACCATCACTTTCCCGTCCGGGACAGACACGGTGTACAGTATCGAGTGAGGACTCGCATATACGGGGCTTTCGGCCGCGAGTGTTCGGGAATCCGGAGACCACTTCATTGTTGCTGTGGACGTTCCCGGATCGAGGATCACGGTTCTCGTGGCGACATCCACTACCGTGAGCTGGCTGTATTGGCGATGCGACTTCCAAACGACACAGCCAATGTACCTTCCATCGGGCGACCATTGAGGAAGACAGGCGTTAGCCTTGAGTAGAGGACTGAATTTGCCCGTTCGGAGGTCTTCGATCTCGATGTACGCGTGATGTTTCTCGTCAGTTCGTACATGCGCCACGAGCGAGTCCGGCCCCAGGACATTGTTTGCGTCTGGAAATGGCCAGATGTTACGACTCGTCTCCTCGAGTGGAATCTCCTCGGCCCTGCATTCACGGATCGAGACCACAGTCCACGGATTTGCGGGCGCCGAGCGAACCGCATCCGCAGCCGGCAGAGTAATAAGAACCGTGACCAGCGCCACATAAGCATGTCTATTCATGGTATCCTCCTCCCCCAAAGGATAAAGGGAGTATAGCATAATTCATGTCAGCGGTCCTGAACGACCTCGACCATGGAGGCTCACCGATGGTGCCATTTTGCTTGCCGCCGGGGTCTCGCGCGGCGTATCCTTGGCGGCGTGAAGCGATTCATCATTTCGACATTCGCCTCGTTCTTCTACACGGGGTATTTCCCGTTCGCGCCGGCGACGTTTGCGAGCCTCGTGTGGCTCGCGATCTATCTCTTTGTGCCGGGGGGCGGGTGGCTCGTGCATCCGATCGTCGTCGTGTGCACGATTCCCGTTGCGATCTATTTCGCTCATAAGGCCGAGAAGTATTGGGGCACTGACGCCTCGCGAATAGTCATCGACGAGTTCGTCGGGATGCAGGTGACCTTTCTCGCCATGGCGCCGTCGCTCCTCATGGGCGGCATCGGATTCGTTCTCTTCAGGATATTCGATATACTGAAGCCGTTTCCCGCCGGGCGCGCGCAGCGGCTCCACGGCGGGCTCGGCGTGGTGACGGACGACGTCGCCGCGGGCGTCTACGGGCGGCTGATCCTTCTCGCGATTGCATACATAATTCACCGATGAACAAGCGAATCGAGATCATAACGATCGGCGACGAGGTTCTCAGGGGGGAGACCCAGGAGAACAACGGCGTCTGGATCTCGCGTGCCCTCATTCATTCGGGGCTCGAGCCCTGGAAGATAACGGTGCTGCCGGACGATATGGATATTCTCGTCGCCGAGTTCAGGGAGGCGGCCGGGCGGAGCGAGGCGATTATCGTCACGGGCGGGCTCGGGCCGACGGTTGACGATCTCACGAAAGAGGCGCTCATCAGGGCTCAGGGCGTCGGGACCGAGATCAGGGTGGGCGTCGTCGAAGGTATTGCCGCGCGGCTGAAGGAGCGCGGGAGGGAGATGCCGGCCGGCTACCGGGATCAGGGGAGGGTGCCCATTGGGGCGAAGATCATCGAGAACCCCGTGGGGCTCGCCGTCGGCCTGCGCGTGGGCGCAGGTGCGGGCGCGGGCAGTGGCGCCGGTGCCGGCGGGGGCGAGTTCTTTCTCCTTCCCGGCGTGCCCGCCGAGATGCAAGCGATGTTCTCGGGAACCGTGCTTCCCGCCCTCGGGGCGCCGGGGATCGATGCGGCCATCAGGCTGCGCACCTTCGGGCTCATGGAGACACAGGTTGAAGATGCGCTCCGCAAGGTTCTCTCCGAGGACATTCTCAAGACGATTTCAATAATATCCTCGCCGCGTGGCGCCGATTTCTATATTCCGCGCGAGCCGGACGGGGCCGCGAGTGCCGAGAAGGCCGAGCGGGAGCTCGGGAGTCACATCTTCGTCGAGGGAAATGCCCGGCTCGAGGCCGTGGTCGTCGGGCTCCTCGTCGCGCGGTGCATGACGGTTGCGACGGCGGAATCCCTGACGGGTGGGTTCATTGCCTCGACGCTCATTTCAGTGCCGGGGGCGAGCGACACTTTCCGTGAGGGATTCGTTGTGTATAGCAACGAATCGAAAATGACGCGGCTCGGGGTCAAGCGCGCGACCCTCGAGGCGCACGGCGCCGTGAGCGCCGAGGTGTGCGTCGAGATGGCCGAAGGGGCGCGCGCCGCCGCCGGCACCGACTACGCCCTCTCGACAACAGGCATCGCGGGACCGACGGGCGCCGTGCCGGGAAAACCGGTCGGGCTTTGCTTCGTCGGCCTCGCCGGCACCGAAGGAACGTTCGTCAGAAAGTTTCAGTTCCCGGGAGACCGGGAGACGGTGCGTCTCCGCACGGCGTACTTCGCGATCGACATGCTCCGCCTCGCGCTCATCGACGAAAAGCCGCGGCTCGAGCCTTTCCGCGTCATGGGCGCGCGGGGGAGAGAGG
>JAPLKY010000233.1 GCA_026387805.1 Candidatus Krumholzibacteriia bacterium | reverse complement strand
GAGAGATGCTCTTCACCGCGATCCCCGTATTCTGGACGAGACTCTGGAACAGAATCGGCGGCGGCGCCGGACACGGGATCCGGAAGGCACTCGAACCGGCCCTCGGGGCGTTCCAGAGGGCGTACGACCGCGTCGAAGACCGGTACGAGCGGCTCATTGTCTGGGCCCTCGCTCACAAGCTTCGGGTGATCGCGGTCGCGCTCGGGATGTTCGTCGCTTCCGTCGCCGTCATCCCGAGGCTCGGCATCGAGCTCATTCCGCAGCTTTCGCAGGGAGAGTTCAAGGTCGAATTCCGCCTCCCGCCGGGGACGCCGCTCGAGGTGACCGACGCGAACATCATGAAGGTGATGGATGCTTCGCCCGATGCGCCGAAGGTCAACGCGATGTATTCGGTCGCCGGCACCGGAAACCGCATGGATGCGAACCCGGAGCAGGGCGGCGAAAACTGGGGCGAGCTGAGCGTCATGCTCAACCGCGGTTCCGGTCGCGACGACGAGGAACGCGCGATGAGCGCGCTTCGTGCGCACATGCAGGAGCTGCCCGACGTGCAGTACAAGTTCGCGCGGCCGACGCTCTTCACCTTCAAGACGCCGATCGAGATCGAGGTCGCCGGATTCGACCTCGGCGAGCTCCGGCGCATCTCGAACGAGATCGCCGGCCGCCTCGAGACGTCGCGGCGCTTCGCCGACGTGAAATCGACGATGCGGAGCGGCCATCCCGAGATACAGATACGCTTCGATCGCGAGCGCGCCGCGGCGCTCGGATTCCCCGTCTATCAGATCGCGCAGCGGGTCGTCGACCAGGTACGGGGCGCCGTTGCAACGCGCTACTCCTCGCACGACCGCAAGATCGACGTTCTCGTCCGCGCGACCGAGAGCGACCGCAACTCGGTGGAGAAGATCCGCAAGCTCATCATCAATCCCGAAAGCCCGTTCCCCGTGACGCTCGACGCCGTCGCCGACATCGTCATCGACACGGGTCCCGGCGAGATCAGGAGAGCCGACCAGGAGCGCGTCGCGCTCGTCACGGCCAATCTCGGCTACGGCGACCTCGGCGGCGCGGCCGACGAGATCGACGCGATCCTCGGGAGCATCGCGATGCCGTCGGGCGTGATCGCCCGCCTCGCGGGGCAGAACCGCGAAATGACGGCGTCGTTCCGCTCGCTCATGCTGGCGCTCATTCTCGCCATATTCCTCGTCTATCTCGTCATGGCGTCGCAGTTCGAGTCGTTCCTCCATCCGTTCGTGATTCTCTTCACGATACCGCTCGCGCTCATCGGCGCGGTCCTCGCGCTTCTCGTCACCGGTTCGACGATCAGCGTCGTCGTCTTCATCGGTCTCATCCTGCTCGCGGGGATCGTCGTGAACAACGCAATCGTTCTCGTCGATTTCGTGAACCAGCTCCGCGAGCGCGGGATGACGAAGACCGAGGCGCTCGTCGCGGGGGGACGCTCGCGCCTCAGACCGATTCTCATGACGACGCTCACGACCGTGCTCGGGCTCATCCCGCTCGCCCTCGGCATCGGAGAGGGAGCCGAGATCCGATCCCCCATGGCGATCACCGTCATCGGAGGGTTGAGCGTTTCGACGCTCCTCACGCTCGTCGTCATTCCGGTCGTCTACTCGGTGCTCGACAGGAAGGAATAGCGCCCCGGGCGGCCGCGGAACGGCCGGGGCCCGAAACGATCGCATGAACATAGCCGAAACCGCAATCAAGCGCCCCGTGACGATGCTCATGATCCTCGCCTGCTGCGTCGTGCTCGGCGTCGTCGCCTCGAGGCTCCTGCCGCTCGAGTTCTTCCCCTCCCTGGACGCTCCGTTCCTCGGCATCGAGCTCCCCTACCCCAACTCGACCCCCGAGGAGATCGAGCGTCAGATCACGAAGCCGGCCGAGGAGGCGC
>JAPLKY010000382.1 GCA_026387805.1 Candidatus Krumholzibacteriia bacterium | reverse complement strand
GCATCCGGGGACCGCGACGCTGGCGCTCGGGCTCGCGGCCGGCGTCATCTACGTGCTCGGATTCCTGCTTCTCATGGCCGGAATCGCGCGGCTGCCGCTCGCCGTGCCGGTCACGATCGCGCGTCTGTCGGTCGCGCTCCCGGTAATCGTCGCCGTCCTGTTCTGGTCCGAAAAGCCCGGCATCCTCCAGTGGCTCGGATTGTTTCTCGGTCTCATGGCCATTCTGATCTTCGGGATGAGCTTCACCGGCCCGGGGTGCGGTTCCGGCGGCCGGGGGCGGGCCGTGCTGATCGTTCCGGCCCTCTTCGTCGTGCTGGGGCTCGGAGATATCGCGCTCAAGGCGTTCCGGGAGACGGCAAGCGACCTCGACCGGCTCGCGTTCACGTGGATACTCTTCACGGCGGCGGCGGTTCTCGCGTGGATTCTCATTGCAATGAGGCGCGTTCGCTTCGACGCGCGGACCTTTGCGCTCGGGCTTCTCCTCGGTCTCCCGAATCTCTTCAGCACTGTATTCACGCTGCTCGCGCTTCGCGCCGTTCCCGCCTCGATTGCGTTTCCCTTCATCAACCTCGCCGTCATCGTTGGCTCCACGCTCGCCGGATTCGTTCTCTGGAAGGAGCGCCTGCGGGGGATGACGGTCGCCGGGCTCGTTGTCGCGGGCGGCGCAATCCTGCTCCTCGCGCTCCGCTGAGCGCGCTCCGGCTCGTTCCGGGACCTGCGCCGCATCTTTCTCGAAATAATCCTTGCACTCCTTTCGGGCCTCCGCTACCCTTCTCGAGGCGTATGGCCTTTTAATCTGGCCCGGGCAGATTCACCGCACGATCATGCGCATCGCGCATGAGATCGTGGAGCGGAACAAGGGCGTCGAGAACCTGATCCTCGTCGGCATCCAGAAGCGCGGCGTGCCTCTCGCGGAACGCCTCGTCGTCGCCATCGAGCAGTTCGAGGGAGCGCGCGTCCCCGTCGGGGCGATCGACATCACGCTCTACCGTGACGACCTGCAGATGATCAGCCAGGTTCCCATCGTCGGCGAAACGGCGATCAAGAACGACATCACCGGCCGCGTCATCATTCTCGTCGACGACGTGCTCTTCACGGGGAGAACGGTGCGCGCCGCCCTCGACGAGCTCATCGACTTCGGGCGCCCGAGCGCGATCCAGCTCGCCGTGCTCGTCGATCGCGGACACCGCGAGTTCCCGATCCGCGCCGATTTCGTCGGCAAGAACGTTCCAACCTCGTCGAATGAAACGGTCGAGGTGCTGCTCACGGAGATCGACGGCGAGGAGCAGGTAGTGCTGGGGGAGGTAGTGGAGGAAGAACAGACGCCACCCGAACGGAAAGGAGTTGACATGCCCGCGAAAGCGAAAAAGAAAGTCGCCAAGAAATCCGTGTGCGGACCGAAGGCGAAGAAGACGAAAAAGGGCTGCGGAAAGAAGAAATAGCGGCCCAGGTATCCGGGAAACGGGGAGGCGGGGCGTCCTCAGGAGTCCCGTTTCCCCTGGCCCGGCCGGCGCAGGTTTCAGGAAGGGGGAAGCTCACCGTGCCGTTTAACAGAAAGCACCTTCTCGGTCTCGAAGAGCTCGCCGCCGAGGAGATCACGACGATCCTCGATACGGCTGATACGTTCAAGGAGATCTCCGAGCGGCCGATCAAGAAGGTTCCCGCGCTCCGGGGGAAGACGATCGCGAACGTCTTCTACGAGAACAGCACGCGGACGCGGATCAGTTTCGAGCTCGCCGAGAAACGTCTGAGCGCCGATACGGTGAGCTTCTCGAAGACCGGCTCGTCCGTTTCGAAGGGGGAGACGCTCCGCGATACCGTCGAGAACATCCGCGCGATGAAAGTCGACATGGTCGTCATGCGGCACGGTTCGTCGGGAGCCCATCGGTTCCTCGCGAATTTTCTCGACGCCTCCATCGTCAACGCGGGGGACGGGCAGCACGAGCATCCGACACAGGGGCTTCTCGACATGATGACGATGCGCCAGCACCTTGGGCACCTCGGCGGCAGGAACGTGACGATCATCGGCGACATCATGCACAGCCGCGTGGCCCGCTCGAACATCTGGGGGCTCACGAAGGTGGGCGCGAAGGTCACCGTGTGCGGACCGTCGACGATGATGCCCGCCGAGATCGAGAGCCTCGGCGAGGGCGGCGTGACGGTCGAGTACGACATCCGCAAGGCGATTGCCGGAGCGGACGCCATAAACATTCTCAGAATCCAGCTCGAGCGCCAGAAGGCCCGGCTGTTTCCGAGCATGCGCGAGTACTTCGAGGTGTTCGGCGTGACGCCGGAGGTGCTCGAATCGGCCCCGGAGCACTGCATCGTCATGCATCCCGGTCCGATGAACCGGGGGGTCGAGATCGCCCAGGAGGTCGCCGACGGCGATCGCGCGGTCATTCTCGAGCAGGTGACGAACGGCGTCGCCGTGCGCATGGCGGTTCTCTTCCTCGTCGCGGGCGGGAGCTTCGAGTCGGGAACCCCCGAATAGCGGCAGGCTTTTGCATAGAGGAGATTCAATGATCGACTGGAAGGACAAACGGGAATTCTGGATCGCGGGCGCGAGAATCGCCGACCCCGAGGCGGAGCGGATCCGCGTCGGCTCGGTATGCGTGCAGAAAGGGAGGATCGCCGAGATCGTCTGGCAGAAAAGCGTCGAAACGGATCTTCCCGTTCTCGACGCCGAGCGCTTCGTGCTGGCGCCCGGATTCGTCGATCTCCACGCGCACCTGCGCGAGCCGGGATACGAGGAGAAGGAAACGATCGAGACCGGGTCGGCCGCGGCCGCCGCGGGCGGCTACACGAGCGTCGTCTGCATGGCGAACACCAATCCCGCGATCGACGATCCGAGCGTCGTCGAATATATCTCCTGCCGCGCGCAGCAGGTCGGGCGATGCCGCGTGTACGTCGCGGGCGCGCTCACGAAAGGGCGCCTCGGTGAGATCATCAACGAATATTACCATCTCAAGCGCGCGGGCGTCGTCGCGTTGAGCGACGACGGCGCGTACGTGACGAACAGCCAGGTTATGCGCTCCGCGCTCGAGTACGCGAACCTCCATGCGCTCCCCGTCATATCCCATTGCGAGGACGCGTTTCTCGCGTCCTCGTCCCAGATGAACGAGGGTTACACCTCGACGCGTCTCGGGCTCAAAGGCTCGCCCGCCGCCGCGGAGGAGATAGCGGTCTCGCGCGATTGCATGCTGGCCCAGCTCACCGGCGCGCGGCTCCACGTCGCGCACGTCTCGACGGCGGGCGCCGTCGAGCTCGTGCGGAGGGCGAAGAAGAAAGGCACGAGGATCACCGCCGAGGCGACCCCGCATCACCTTACGCTCGACGACCGTCTTCTCGACGGGTACGACGCGAATCTCAAGGTGAATCCGCCGCTGCGGGGCGTGAAGGATGTCGAGGCTCTCCGCGCGGGTCTTCTCGACGGCACGATCGATTGCGTCGCCACCGATCACGCGCCCCACAGCGAGATCGACAAGGACGTCGAATTCGACGAGGCGCCCGCCGGCATGATCGGCCTCGAGACGGCCTTCGCCCAGCTCCATACGGAGCTCGTCGCGAAGGGCGTCATCGACCTTCTCGATCTCGTGAAGCTCATGACGATCAAGCCCGCGGCGACGCTCGGGCTCCCCGGCGGCCGCATCGCCAGGGAAGCGCCGGCGGATCTCGTTCTTATCGATCCGGCCGAGGAATGGACGTTCGAAAAACGCCTCATTCGATCGAGATCGAAGAACACGCCGCTCGTCGGCGCCCGGTTCACCGGAAGGGTCCAGGGGGTGTTCCTCGAGGGGAAATGGCAGAGCGCCGTTTGAAAGGAATCGTGCGATGAACCTTCGCGCGACCCGTATTGCCCGCGCGTGTGCCGTCGCCGCGCTCGTTGCCGCGGCATCGATGCAATCGTGCGCCTATTTCAATACGCTCTACAACGCGCGCCGGATCTATCGGGAAGCCGAGAAGGCGAGCGAGACCGAAGGCGCGGCCCGCGAGCAACGCGAAAAATACAAGGAAGTCGTGAAGAAGTGCGCGCAGATGGTCCAGGATTATCCGAAGAGCCGCTGGATCGACGACGCGATGTTCCTCATGGGGACCGCGCTCGTCAAGCAGGAGGAGTACGATAAGGCGATTCGGAAATTCCAGGAGATCCTGACGAATTTTCCGCAAAGCGACTACGTGCCTCGGTCGATATACTGGCTCGCGCTCGCCTATCACCTGAAGAAGGACGACGCCCAGGCGCTCGTGTACGCCGACCGGTTTCTCAAAGAGTATCCGCGACACGAGCTGCGCTTCGATGCGCTGTTCCTCGGCGGGGACGTCAAGCGCGCTCTCGAGGATTACGAGGGGGCGCTCGCGTATTACGGCATCGTCGCGGCCGAAGCAAAGAAGAAGGAGATCGTCGACGAGTCGCGTCTCAAGAGCGCGGAGCTCTTCCGCGGGCGCGGGGATTGGGAGAAAGCGGCGGAGAGCTATCGAAGAGTGCTCCGAAAGGGAATCCCATGGGAACGGCGATACGAGATATCGCTCGCCCTCGGCGAATGCCTCGCGAAGACCGGAGGATGCGTCGAGGCGCTCGCCCTCTTCGATGGACTCCTCGCGAAGGCGACGGCGAACCTCGAGATACCGCCGCTGCTCCTCGGACGGGCCGCGAGCTACGAGTGCATGGATTCCCTTCCCCGGGCGCTCGTCGCGTACCGGGAGGTCGGCGCGAAGTATCCGAAATCGACCTATTCGGCGGAAGCGTACTATCGCATCGGCATCATCTACCAGGAACGCCTCGACTCGTTGAGGCTCGCGGCGGATGCATTCGCCAAGGTCGGAAACGAGTACGCGAATTCCGATTTCGCCCCTGTTTCCCTCGAGAGAAGCAGCAGCATCAAGCGTCTCCTCGATCTGCAGAAGTCCGCGGGCAAAGGGGAGAGCGCGGCGCAGGCGGCGGAGAAGCGTTTCATCGCCGCGGAGATTCAATTGACCCGGCTTGAGGACATCCCGATGGCGCTCGCGGGGTACACGGCCATTCTCGACAGTTTTCCCGAAACGCCCGTCGCGCCGAAAGCGGCCTACGCCATCGCGTGGATCAATCAGAACAGGCTCCGCGAAAAGGAGACGGCGATCGAGCGGTACCGCGCGCTCATCGAGCGGTATCCGCGCTCGTACCAGGCGAAGGGAGCCCTGTATCAGCTGAGCCTCGTCGGGGCCGATTCTCTCAGAGCGTATCTTCAGGCCTACCGGGATTCGGCGCTCGCCGATACCACGGCGGCACTCAAGGCGGATACCACGGCGGCGTCCAAGACGGCGCCGGTCGATACCGCTGCGGCGTCCAGGCCGGCGCTCGTCGATACCACGGCGGCATCCAAGTTCTCGCCGGCCGCTCCGGCGCCACCCGATACCCTGGGCGGCGCGCGCGCGGAGCCGGGCGCGCTCCCGGTCCCCGCGCCCGTCGATACGCTGAATCCGGCGAAGCAAGGAGGGGTCGGATGATCTCGAGCGGCCGGGGCTGCTATACCGCCCTCCTGAAGAGGAACGCGCGACTCTCCCCGTCATGTTCCCTTCTCGTCATCGAGCGGCCCGACGGATTTCCCGACGCGCGCCCCGGTCAGTTCGTCTCGATACGCGTGTCCGATTCTCCGGTGCCGCTCCTGCGCCGTCCGTACAGCATCATGGATCTCGCGCCGAAAACGCTTTCCATTCTGCTCAAAGCGGTCGGGCGCGGCTCGGCGGAGATCGCCGCGCGAAAGCCGGGGGACGCGATCGATCTCATGGGCCCGCTCGGCGGATCCTCGTTTCCCGAGCCGGAAGGGGGCTCGGCGATCTTTATCGCGGGAGGAACGGGGCTCGCGCCTCTTCTCTTCGCCGCCCGCCTTTGGCGCCGAAAACGCATTCTCTCGGAGACGTGCATTCTCTACGGGGCCGGAAGCCGCGGCGAACTGCTCCGCGATCTCGTGATGCGGGATTTCTCCGAATGCAGATTCGCCACGCTCGACGGCTCATCGGGATTCCGCGGAGACGTCGTGGCTCTGTGCCGCGATCTCGCGCGAAAGAAGCGGCTTCCCGCCGGGACGCTCTATTCATGCGGGCCGCGGGGGATGGTTCGGGCTCTCGTCGGAGCGACCCGGGGCGTTTTCCGGGCGCATTACACGTCGCTCGAATCGATCATGGCGTGCGGCGTCGGCGCGTGTCGCGGCTGCGCGGTGCCCGTCAAGGGCGCGGGCGCGGTGGCGCTCAGAACCGTGTGCAGCGACGGAACGGTTTTCATGGCGGAGGATATCGCCTGGGAGGAGTGGGAGGAGTGGGAGGAGTGAAGGGAACGGGCATGAAGCTCTCGATCGGTTCCGCCGTCTTCAGGAACCGCGTCTTCCTCGCGTCGGGTCCGGCCGGCTACGGCACGGAATACTCGGACTTCATCAGGCTCGACCGGCTCGGCGGCGTCGTCACGAAGACGATAACGCTCCGTCCGAGAGCCGGCAATCCCGGTCGGAGACTCTGGGAGACGAACGCGGGACTTCTCAACAGCATCGGGCTCGAGAACGTGGGAGCAGAGGCCTTCTTCGCCGAGAAGCTTCCCGCGCTCGTCGCCGCGGGAGGGAAGCCGATCGTGAGTCTCGGCGCCGAGGGCTGGGACGACTACTGCGGCCTCCTCGATACGGCCTCCGCGTGCGCCGCCGCGGACGTTTTCGAGATCAACCTCTCGTGCCCCAACGTCGAGCGGGGGGGTATGGCGGTCGGGAGCGACCGCGAGCTTCTCGGGAAGTACGTGCGGCGCGCGGTCGAGACGCTCGAGGGGAAGACGATCATCGCGAAACTCACGCCGAACGCGAGCGACGTGGCCGCCCTCGCGGTCGCCGCCGCGGATGCGGGCGCGCACGCGCTCACCGCGATCAACACGGTCGTCGGCGCGGAGCTCTGCCCCGGTCTCCGTGCGCCCGTTTTCCGGCGCGTGAGAGCGGGCCTTTCCGGTCCCGCGATTCTGCCCGTGGCGCTCGACGCGGTGTGGAAGATAACGCGCGCGGTCGATATCCCCGTCATCGGGGCCGGGGGGATTTCCTCGGTGGAGGACGCGGAGAAGTTCTTCGCCGCGGGAGCCTCGGCCGTTCAGGTCGGAACGGCGATCTTCTACGATCCGGGCCTGCCCGAGCGCATCGCCGCGGCGCTCGCGAAGAAGGGGATTCCCGGCGCTATCGGCGCGAAATCGTCATCGAGGGAGGGCTGAATGAGCGTACGACCGTTCCATCCCGCCGTCATCGACGCGCTCGACGTCGAGGAGCGC
>JAPLKY010000400.1 GCA_026387805.1 Candidatus Krumholzibacteriia bacterium | reverse complement strand
GGCGCGCATGCAATAGCGCAAAACGGCTTGATCGCCTTGATCTTCTTCCGGAGTAAGGATGGGAAATAATCGGAAGCAACCTTCAACGGCCCCGAAAAGATCCTTCACGCGCAACGCGATACCCTCCAAACGATTGCGTCGAAACGGGGCCTGCGGACGGAAAAAACTGGTATGGCCTTTGCAGTATTTCCTCAACGCTGCGAGGTGGTCGCCGCCTTCACGAACCCGACCCTGCATCGTACTATCTCGCAGCATTTTTTTATTTCTACGGCAATCCCAGCAGACGATGACACTGGGGAATCACCCTCACATCAGCGAGATGCACGGCAGCCTTAAAGTAGCAGGCGAGAAGATTCTCTCCCGGCACTCCTCCGCGCGACGCGGTCGGAGTCGCGGGCTGTATGATGAACGGAATCCGCTTATCGAACGCCGCGACGAGACTGACCGCTTCATCGAATTCGGCGGGATCGTAGCCCTCGGCGATGACAACCTTGCAGAAGATCTCCCGATCCCGGAAGACGGGAAGAATCCGGCGATAAACCGCGAAAAGATCCCCCCCTCCACAGAGCGAGGGAAGCTTCACGTCCAACGAAACGATATCGACGAGGGGCGACACCGATCGCGCGGCATCCTCGAACAGACCGTTCGTCTCGAGATACACAAGGAGACCGCATTCCCGGATATCCGCAAGAAAGGCCTTGAGAAAATCCACCTGCTCGAGGGGCTCTCCTCCGGTAACGCTCATCGAATGAATCCCCGGAGTGACCACGGCGAGGCTTCGAACGCACGAGGCGAGCTCGCCCGCATCGACCGGATTGGGGATGGTCCGCTCCGGCTCCCTTCCCCTGAGGGCGCAGTGCGGGACGCGCTCCCGCGCTTTGATCGTATCGCAGTATACGCAGCGGAGCGAACAGCCGGAGAAGCGGACAAAGATCTGGAGGGAACCGACGTACGGGCCCTCCCCCTGGATCGAGCGGAACACCTCGTGAACGTATCCATCGACCGCCGAGATCATGAAACCGCCCGCACCTTCCTGATGGCGCGCTCGAGCGATTCGCACTCGCGCTCGTACCGGTCGAGAACGGCGGCGCCGAACCGCTTCGGATCGATATCGAATTTCTTGAGCCCGACCGCGGCGACGGGCGCTCCCGCCGGATTGATATTGATTCCGTAATGAAAGAGCGTCGAAAGGGTCGAGGCCGTGCAAATGGCGACGGTGAGCTTGCGCCCGTTGATATAGAGATCGTCGCCGTCCCGTTTCACCGCGATCCCCGGGGACATCTCCTCGAGCGTCTCCTTCACGATCGCGGCGAAAAGCCTGAGGCGCACGTTCCCCTCGCGAAGGGGCTGCTGGAAGTGCTCGGCAAGAAAATGGAGCATTCGTTTCGATACGATCTCATGCTGCTCCTCCGCGTCCTCGAGATCGACGAGGCGGCTCCCCGAGACGCCGCACGGCCCGATGAAGGCAACGACGCCGTCCCACACGATCCCCGATTTCTCGCGCACGAAATGGCTCCGCAGCTCCGCGCCCGTATACTCGATCTCCTCGGCGAGAAAAGCCGTTTCGAGCAGAACCTGCTTCTTCTCCTTCATACGTCCTCCTTTTCGAACCTCACACGGCCCTCCGCGCCGGTCCCGGCGACGGCGCGCCTGAGCCGCAGACACGACTCGCACGAGCCGCAGGGGAGATCCCCCCCGCGGTAGCAGCTCCAGAGGAGCTCCCACGGGAAGTCGAGCGCGAGCGAGCGCTCGACGATTTCCCGCTTCATCATGGCGAGCGTCGGCGCGACAACGCGCACGCTCCGGCCAATCGAGAGCTCGAGAGCGCGATTGATCCGATCGATGAACTCTCCGCCGTTATCGGGAAAGGCGGCAGCTTCTTCCCGGTTGAATCCGGCGACGACGGCGTCCATACCCTGTTCCGCCGCATAGAACGCGGCGACGTTGATGAAGATGCCGTTCCGGTTCTCGACCCACACGGCGCGGGGCGCCGCGTCCTCGAGGCGATCCGGGGACCATCGCGGCGGCTCGCCGGCGCCGGCGACGAGCGCCGATTTCGAAAACCTCGCCATCCACGGAAGCTCGATGCGCTCGAACGAAATGCGATAGAAGCCAGCGATCCCGCGCGCGGCCCGCTCTTCCTTGCGCGCGGCGTGCTGGCCGTAATCGAAGAAGAGAGCGGCAACCGGTTCGAATCCGGCCTCCGGAGCCAGCGCGATGGCCGCGGTCGAATCGAGTCCGCCCGAGAGGAGAACAACCGCTTTCCCCGAAGCGCAATCCCTAGTCTTCACGATAGCGCACCATATCGGTCGAAGATTCCCAGAGCTCCACCTCCCGCAGCACGCCGAGCGGAATCCGCGCCTCTTCCCGGCAGAGCCTGAAGATCTCCCCGGCGATGTTCTCCGAGGTGGGATTCACGGTGTCGAAGGGGGGAACGTCATTCAGGTGCCGATGATCGAAACGGAGCAGTATTACGCGCTCGAGGATCGTCCTGAGCTCGCGATAATCGATCGTGAGCCCCCGCTCGTCGACGGCCGCGAATTCGTAATAGACCCGAGCAACCCAGTTGTGCCCGTGCACGCGCGAGCAGTCTCCCCGATAGCCCAAAAGCGCATGGGAAGAGGAGAAATGGACTTCCGTCGAAACGACGTATCGCTGAACCATGGCGCTCGAAGCCTCCTCCCGAGAGTTCGCGTCGGGCGGGGGACCGGACGCTTCGCATAATGCAACAATGTTCGCCTTTCCCCCGCGCGCACCCGATGGACTTTACATCTAACTGCTCAATTTATCAACAATTAAAGAGGCTGCGAAAAAATGAGCCGAATGGTACGTATTTCGCTCTGCAGCTAAACGGATAACCTTACGCCGGAGAAAACATGAAAGATTTGCTGACGGGGAAAGTGCCCCTGTTCCTCACGCAGGAGAAGGCGCTCAAGAAGATACATCAGGAGCGCTCGCGCGGGGACCTGGGAAAGGCCCGCAAGACCGCGGTCGAGGCGCTCGAGAAATGGCCCGACGATTACGACCTCGCGATCGAGGCCGCTCAAGCGTGTCTCGATCTCTCCGACTATCCCCAGGCGGCGAACATTCTCAAGAACGCTCACAAGCGCCACGCGGGCAGGAGAGACGAGATACTGGAGCTCGCGCGGACCGCTTTCATGCAATCGTTCAGCACGCTCCTCGGAAGCTTCATCGTCGAGACCCTCCTCAAGGCGCGGAACATCGAGGCCCTCTCGGATATCCTGCGGGCGAGCCCCGAATCCTTCGCCGCCGACCTCACGAAGCGCGGAGAGACGAGATCGAAGAACCTCGCGGCCGAGGGACAGGACAAAATGACCTTTTTCGCCGAGAACGAGCTGCTTCTCGGCATCCTGTACAAGCAGGGCCAGCAGTACGCGACATCGATCGAATCGCTCGGGAAAGCGCTCGAGATGCTTCCCGCCGACGCGCAGGCCATCGGCGGTCTCCTCGTCGAGCTCGAGCAGGAGCTTCCCTCCGACGCCTTCGTGAAGTACTGCCTCGGGCTCGCGTCGCTGCTTCTGGCCCACCCGGACAAGGCGGAAATCCGCTTCTTCCAGGCCCTCGAGCTCGAAACGCCGCCGTTCGACAGGATCCTCTCCGCGCTCGAGACGGCGAAGGAACCTTGCCCGAACGGCGATTTCCTCAAGGGAGAGATACTCACCCGCTCGGGCAGAGCGACCGACGGAGCCGCCCTTATGCGGGGCTCCCTCTTTCCCGGTTCCGCCGCGGCCGGACGGACCGGATCGCTGCCGCCCGAGGAACGGCTAGGAGTCGCGGAGAAACGGCTCCTGGCGCTTCCCGACGCCGCCTTTGCCGCGCCTGACGTCTCGTTCCTCTATTGCGACGTCGCCTCGGCGCTCGGTCTCGCGAAGGAAGCGGTCGCCGTGCTCGAGCGCATCGCCGTCGACGACGCGGGCAAAACGGGCTCGATCATCGACTGGCTCGAGAAGAACGAAGCGGTGGCGCTCACCGCCCCCGGGCAGAACCTTCTCGCGCGCGCGTACATCGAGAGGGGCTCCGTCGTCGAGGGGACCGACGCCGCGCGGCGCGCCGCCGGCATGAATACGACGCTCGTCCCCGGACTCACCGATTTCGTCCGTTCCGCCGTCGAACGCTCCCCGGACTGCGATCCGAGGCTGAAGGCGCTCCTCGCCGAGCTCTACGCCCGTTCGGATGATCGCACGAGCGCCGAGGAGGTCTTCGGCTCGCTCAAACGCACGCGCGCCATGGATGACGCCGCGCTCGTCGCGCTCTCGGCGGAGATCATGAAACACAGCGGCATATTTCTCACCGGCGTCATATCCGCCCTCGAAATCAGCCTGGGCGGCAACCGCGGGATCGAGGCGTATCCGCACGTCCTGGCCCTCTACCGCGAAAAGCCCGAGGAACATGAAGAGCTCGCGTCCTCGATCAGGGACCTCGCCGCGGAGCACGAGGAGTACTGGAAGACGATCGCCGAGATCCTCGAACGTCTCTCGAAAGAGAACGAGCTTTCCGAACCGTTCCGTTTTCTTCAGGCGACCGCGCATTTCTTCACGGGGGGGGTCGAGCGGGCGATCTTCGAGTTCGACCAGATCCTCATGCGTGACGGCAGCCTGAAATACCGCATCATCGAAATCTACAAGAAGGGGCTCCCGCGTTTCGACGCGAACGCGACCCTCCATCTCGCCCTCTACCATCTGTATCTCGAGGAGGAGCTTTTCGCCGATGCGGCGCGCCACCTCTGCCGCACGCTCGTGCTCGACCCGAGCCAGATCCGCGACGTCGTCGCGCAGTTCGGGAAGCTCGTCGAGCGGGAGCCGGGCAACCTCGCCATCTGGGAGGAGATGCTCAAGACGGCCCTCGTCATGAACCGGACGAGCCTCGCCTCGGAAGTGCTCACGCGCGCCATCGCCGCGCTGCCGGCCGAGAAGGCGGCGGCGCTTCACATCTACGGCGCGAGGATTTCCGCGGCGGATGGAAAATGGGACGATGCGCTCCGATGCATCGCCCTCACGCTCACCTCCCCCGAAACCGACATCAGAACGCTCGAGGGGGAAATCCGCGCGATCATCGCACGCGATCCGGCGAATCCGCAGGCGCAGATCATATTCGGAGAGACGCTCCTTGGCCTCGGCAAGGACGCGGAGGCGGTCGCCGCGATCAGGCGCTGCATCGATCTCGCCCCGGCGATGAGAAAACAGGCCGCGGAGACGCTGGAGAGATTCCTGCCCCTCAGCATCGAGCCGTGGCTCCTCTCCGCCATCCTCGGCGAGCTCTCGTGGCTCGAAGGGATCAAGGACGAAGCGTTCCGGCATTTCACGTCGGCGCAGAAGGGTCCCCGCGAGGCGCTCCCGGCGCTCAGCGCATCGATCGAGCGGATCCGGGCGGCTTCCCCCGAGGACGAGCAGCTCGAGACTCTCTACGCGCGAAACCTGTCGCTCGAGGGGCGCCATGGGGAAGCGGTCGGGATCCTCGAGCATCTCATCGCGAAGAACGCGGGGCTCACGCGCACCGCCGTCGATATTCTCTTCTCGATAGTCGAGGAACGTCCCGAGCAATGCGAAGCAAACAGGCTCCTCTCGCGCATATTCGTCGCCTCGGGAGATACGGAGCAATCGCGCCGGGCAGTCATACGGATCCTCTCGGACGAGCAGGCGGACGCGGCGCGCATCGACGCCGTCGTATCCGAGTTTCTCGCGCTTCACGAACGGAACGGCGAATTCCTCATGCGCTACGC
>JAPLKY010000028.1 GCA_026387805.1 Candidatus Krumholzibacteriia bacterium | reverse complement strand
ATCGGGAATTTGCTTCTGCCCCGCGGCCAGAATCTTCCGCGCGACGAGGGTGAGCTCGGCGGAAGCGGGCATGATGTTGGTCATCGAACCGCTGAAACGGTACGGGGACCGGCCGATCATGAAATCTCCCGAGATCTTCTTCACGTCCGGGCCGGAGACCTCGACGCGCGCCTTCATCGAGGAGATGCGAAGCGGCGTCGCGGCCGCGCCGGGACCGGCCGCGGCGCTTCCCTGCGACGCAGGCTTCTGCAGCACGAAATTCCCTCCCTCCATATCGAGGGTGGCTTCGAGCTTCACCGCCTGCCACGCCATGCTGATCTCCGCCGGCGTCGCGGGCTTCCCCGGGCCCGGGAAGAGCCCCTGCCACGCAAGCGCGACTCCCTGCCCCTTGATCACGGCGTCCATCTTGTCGATCGAAGCGAGCTCTCCCGCCTTCATCGACGCATTCTTGAGATTGCCCTCGAAAGAAACGTTGATCGCGAGAGGCTGCTTCGCGAGCCCCTCCACCTGCGCGCTGAATCCGAACGTGCCGCCGGACAGCTCGACGGGGGCTTGCTGCGGCCTTGTTTCGACGGGCTGTCGCTTCTCGGGCGCGAGCTCGGCGAGCCTGAACCCCCGAACACGCTCGAGAACCGGCGCGAGCGGTTTGTCTTCCGATTCTATGGTCAGAGTCACGCGCGGCTCCGTCTTTACGTTGGTCACCTCTCCCTTGATCTTCGCCGTCGCGAGATCGCTCCAGCTCACCCTCGATTCCTTGACGACGATCCGCGTGAAATCACGGTCGCTCTCCATCTCGCCGTCGAAGCCGACCTTCTCGAGCGTCATCGCCGGCGGAGCGCCGATGGCCGACACGAGCACCGAATCGACGAGGGCTTTCGCGCTCAACGTGAACGTCTCCCCCGCCGGCCTCATCGAAAACCGCGCGCCGATCCCGAGGAGCTTGATCTCGCGCCCCTTCCTCTCGTTGGTCACGGTCACCGCGCCCCCCTGAACGTCGGCGGCCTTGATCTCGGGCTTCCGCCTGATGAGAGACATGAGGGACGAGCGCACCGTCACTTTTTCGGAGGTGAACGTGAGCGTGCTCGTATCGGGAAGCGTCTTCTCGAACGAGAGCGCCGTTATGTCGACACCGAGGCCGAACGGGAAGTTGATCCCGATATCCCCGATCGACACCTTCGCGTCGATCGCCTTCTCGACGCGCGGAACGATCACCGCGAGCAGCTTATCGCGCGTGAGGAAGAGCCGCACCGCCACGACCGCGATGACAAAGAGACCGACGATCACGCAGAGCGTGATGAGAAGACTGCGTCCTTTCCGTGCCATACTCACCTTCCCGTCATAACGATTCCCGCCGCCGTACCCGCAAGTTACCCGGAGACTCTATCGCACTTCGAGCGGAGCTTTCAACTTGAAATGACCCCCGCCTCTCGACTACCATCTTCTCGTGGCTGAACGGGCGCAGGGTAATGCGCCGAGGATCGACACCATGCCGAACTACATCGAGCCCGTCTACCGACCCCCGAGCGAGGCGGCGTCCCTTATCTTCCAGGTTACGGAAGGTTGCTCGCACAACGGCTGCCTCTTCTGCTACATGTATCGCGGCAAGAGATTCCACGTGAAGCCGTGGGAGGACGTCAAGGCCGAGATCGACGAGGCCGCCGCGCTCGTGCCGCACGTGCGGCGCGTGTTCCTCGCCGACGGCGACGCGTTCGTTCTGCCGACGAGCTCGTTCGAACGCATTCTCGAGCACCTGTATGGATCGTTCCCGCAGCTCCAGCGCGTGACGGCGTACGCGACGCCGGGGAATCTTCTCAAGAAATCGGTCGCCGAGATGAAGCTCCTCGCCGGCAAGGGGCTCACGA
>JAPLKY010000301.1 GCA_026387805.1 Candidatus Krumholzibacteriia bacterium | reverse complement strand
CCGTCTTCCCCTCAAGAAAGGCAAGGCCGTAGCCGCCGTGCACGATCTTCTTGATTTCCGCTATCATGGTTAGAGATATAACAGTCCGTCCGCCCGGGCGACAGACATTTCTGGGCGAATGTCGCCGCACGCGGGCAACTTACCCTTTACCGGCTGACCGCCGAAGGCTATACTCGACTGAAATTCAAGGGAGTTCCGCGTGAGAATCGGCATGATGATGAAATGGAAGATCCCGCCGCCCAACGTGCGCGCGCAGAACGAGGCGCGCACCTTGATGACGGCCGGGCATAAGACCTTTTTCCTCATCGAGGGGAGGCCGGGAGAGGCGCGCGAGGAGGCGATGAACGGGTTGCAGGTGGTGCGGGGCGTGAGAATGGGAAGGTTGCGGGAGATTCTGCACCGCTACACGTTCAATTTCACCTACCGCGATCCGCTCTGGGCGAAGGCGATCGATCGCTTCGTGCGAGAGCACAGCATCGACGTTCTCCATGTGAACGATCTGCCCCTCGTCAGAGAGGCCGTTCTCGCGGGGAAGCGGCTTGGGCTTCCCGTCGTCGCGGACCTCCACGAGAACTATCCGGCGGGGCTCCAGGTCTGGTACACGAATCGCCTGAAGAAGGCGACGATCTACGAGCATGGCCGTTGGGCGAGGTACGAGCGCGAGGCGCTTCGCGACGTCGACGCGATCGTTGTCGTGATCGAGGAGGCGCGCGACAGGCTCGTCGGCATCGGCATACGCGCGGAGAAGATTTCCGTCGTGCCGAACACGGTGCCGGCGCAGTCGGGGGACGTCCCGGTCGATCCCGGCATCGTCGGGCGCTATCGCGACCGGTTCGTCGTGTCGTACATCGGCGGCTTCGCCCCGCACCGCGGCCTCGATACCGTCATCAGGGCGCTTCCGCTCGCGCGGGAGCAGGTTCCGAATCTGAAGCTCGTTCTCGTCGGCGGCGGGAACGAGGGCTACCGCAGGCGTCTCGAGGCGCTCGCGCGAGAGCTTCGCTGCGACGATCTCGTCGAATGGACCGGCTGGAAGCCGCAGGAAGCGATCTGGAGCTACATCGAGGCGAGCGCCGTCTGCCTCGTCCCGCACGCGCGGAATCCCCATACCGACACGACAATTCCGAACAAGATTTTCCAGTACATGATGCGTGGGAAGCCCGTGATCGTGAGCGATTGCCCGCCGCTCGCGCGGATCGCGCGCGACACGGGGGGAGGGCTCGTGTTTCGGTGGGACGATCCGGCCGGCCTCGCCGGCGGAATCGTCGAGCTCTACAAGAACGATGGCCTGCGAAGAGAAATGGCGGAGACGGGGCGCGCGAGCGTGCTCGATCGCTATACGTGGGAGAAGACGAGCGGGCCGCTCGTCGAGCTCTACCGGAGACTCGCGACGATGAGAAAGGCGTGAAGAGCTGATATGGCATCCAACGCGAACTCGATGACGGTCAAGCTGCTCGATCTCGTTCCCCAGTACGTGGAAATCAGGGATGAGATCGGTGCGGCGATCGACGAAGTGCTCTCGACCCAGCAGTTCATTCTCGGGAAGAAGGTCGAGGAGCTCGAGGCGGAGATCGCCCGCTACTGCGGGGTGAAGCACGCCGTCGGCGTCGCGTCGGGCACGGACGCGATCCTGCTCTCCCTCATGGCGCTCGGCGTGAAGGAGGGGGACGAGGTCGTCACGACGCCGTACACCTTCTTCTCGACGGTGAGCTCCGTCACGCGCCTCGGCGCGAGGCCCGTGCTCGCCGATATCGACCCCCGGACGTACAACGTCGATCCGGGGCGCGCGGCGAAGCTCATCACGCGCAAAACGCGGGCGATCCTTGTCGTGCATCTCTTCGGCCAGATCGCCGAGATGGACGCGATCTCGGAAGCGGCCGGTCGCTCGGGCGTTCCGGTCATCGAGGACGCGTGCCAATCGATCGGTGCGCGATACCGGGGCAGGAGGGCGGGTTCGCTCGGCGCTGCGGGCTGCCTCTCCTTTTTCCCCTCGAAGAACCTCGGCGGCTTCGGCGACGGGGGAATGATCGTGACGGACGACGCGGCGCTCGCGGACTCGGCGCGGATGCTCAGGGTTCACGGCGGGCGCGAGAAGTACTATCACGACGTCGTCGGGATCAACAGCCGCCTCGACGCCCTTCAGGCCGCCGTTCTCCTCGTGAAGCTGAGGCACGTCGACGCCTGGCACGAGGGGCGGAGATCGAACGCGGCCTATT
>JAPLKY010000083.1 GCA_026387805.1 Candidatus Krumholzibacteriia bacterium | reverse complement strand
GATGTTCGAGACGCTCGCGCTGCAGCAGCTGGGAAAGCTGGTCAGTCCGATTACCGGAAAAGTGGAACGAGACTTGCGTCAGGCGCGCATTACGATCGATATGCTCGTCATGATCCGCGAGAAGACGGCGGGTAATCTTCTGCCGGAAGAGCAGAGAATCATCAACGCCGTGCTCACGGAGCTTCAGATGAACTACCTTGACGAGTCGAAGAGGGAAGAAGAAGGGGGAGCGGGGGATAACGGCGAAACAGAGGGTAGCGAAAGCGACGCCTAGGTTCGATTCGATCACGGATCTCACCCGGGAGGGAACGGTATGAAAACGATCGCACGGATGCTCATCGCGGCCGCCTTGGTCGTCTCGGCGGCGGGTCCGGCGCGCAGCCAGGATGCATGGAAAGGAACGGGAGGTTTGCTCCACGTGCAGAGAGCGAGCACGGTGGGCAGAGGCAGTCTCGTCTTCTCGCTCGGCACGTCGTACTACCGGAGCGGCGAGACGCTGACGCAGGATACCTTGACGAGTATCCTCAATCACACGGCGATATCCGAGGCCAACGTCGATTACCACTTCTTTCTCTCACGGGCGTCGCTCACCTTCGGCCTGAGCGATTACATCGAGTTTTCGGCGTCCCTCAACGTAAGAAACTGGATCATGCAGGTCGGCGACAACGTCGAAGTGAAGGACACGCTCGAGACGAGGAATCGCGGCGGCATCGGCGATACCGATCTGCTCCTCAAGATCTGCCTGCCCATGCCGACCAAGTACGTGAGCGTCGGTTTCCTCGGAGAAGCGAGCTTCCCGACGGGCCGCAAGGAGGCCCGTTTCACGACCGAAAAGACCGATTTCGGCGCAAAGGGACTGGTGACGCTCAATCTCGTCGATTTGAAGAATTTCGTGCCCACGAAGCTTCACCTCAATCTCGGATACCGCTTCAACAGGAACGAAGACGCGGGATACGGCATTCTGTACGCGAACAATCCCGATTCGAGCGGCTTCTATCCGCCTGCGTATCCGAGATCTCCCGAGGGCAAAGGGGCGAATTTCAATGATGTTTTCCAGTTCGGTGCGGGGCTCGAATTCCTCGCGAAGCGATCGAGCCTCTTCGTCGAGTTCACGTGGGACAACTACCTGAACGCGGATTTCCTGCCTGCCGATACGGCCACCTATTATCTCGCGGGTAACAAGAACGTCTATACGATCACGCCGGGCGTGAAGCTCGTCTCCTCGACCGGCGTCGGATTGACGCTCGCCGCCGATTTCAGCCTGAATTCGGAGAGCGATAAGGCTTTCGTTCGTCCTCCCGACTGGGCCGTCTACTTCATGCTATCGATGGGGGGCAACGTGCTTCCGCAGGACAAGGACCAGGACGGCATCGAAGACAAGGTCGACGCCTGCCCCGCCGATCCCGAGGATTTCGACGGTTTCGAGGACACGGACGGTTGTCCCGATCTCGATAACGACAAGGACGGGATCGCGGACAAGATCGACAAGTGCCCCGATCTGGTCGAGGACTTCGACGGGTTCCAGGACGAGGACGGTTGCCCCGACCTCGACAACGATGGCGACGGCATTCCCGATCTCAAGGATAAGTGCCCGAACGAGCCCGAGGACTTCGACGGGGTCCAGGACGAGGACGGATGCCCGGATATCGTGCAGGACAGCGACAATGACGGCATCCCCGACAACAAGGACACATGCCCGCTGAAGGCCGAGGATTTCGACGGCTTCCAGGACGAGGACGGATGCCCCGATCTCGACAACGACCTCGACGGGATTCCGGACAGCCTCGACAAGTGCCCGAACGAGCCGGAAACCTACAACGGCTATCAGGACGAAGACGGCTGCCCGGACGAGCGTCCGATCGAGGAGAAGTTCATCCTCAGGGGCGTCAACTTCGAGAGCGGCTCGGCGGCGCTCACGCCCGATTCATACGGGATTCTCGATCAGGTCGTGAAATCGCTCAAGGCGTATCCCGAGGTGAGGATCGAGATCGCGGGTTTCACGGACGACGTCGGCAAGGACGAGTATAACCTGGGATTGTCCCAGCGCCGCGCCGAAGCCGTGAAGCAGTATCTCGTGAACTCGGGGCTCAGCGCCGATCGAATCGTCGCGAGAGGCTACGGCGAAACCAATCCGATTGCGACGAACACCACTCCGGCGGGGCGCGCCGAGAACAGGCGCATCGAATTCCGCCGGCTGAACTAGATACTCTCGGGCCGCAAGGCGGACGGGGAAAGGGGGCGATTCATCGCCCCCTTCATCATCCGTTCGAATCTACGTACCCTCGAGACAGTATCGCTCGTTCGATCCCTAGGAACGCTTTCGCGCGGGGGGTCTCGGCCTCCGGACCTTGCTTTTCTGCCAGAGATGTTCCATCTCGGCGAGGCTCATGGAGGAGAGCTTCCTGCCGCTCCTCTTCGCCCGCCGTTCGACCTCGTTGAAACGCCCGACGAACTTCTCGGTCGCTCCCTCGAGGACGCTCTCCGGATCGACCTTGAGGTAGCGGGCGACGTTCACGACGGTGAACAGGATATCGCCGACCTCGTCCTTGATCCGCGCGCGCGAACCCCGCCGCAGCTCCGTCGCGAGCTCGTCCATCTCTTCGCGGAGCTTGTCGAGAATGCCCGCGCAGTCCGGCCAATCGAAGCCGACCCCGGCCGCCTCTCTCTGGACCGCGGCGGCGCGCCGAAGCGGCGGGAGCTTTGCGGGGACGCTCGAGAGTATGCCCGAAGCGGGCCGCTTTCGTCTTTCCGAACGTTTCATGCGTTCCCACTCGGCGAGGCTTTCCGAGCTGTTCGCCACCCTTGTATCTCCGAAGACGTGCGGATGCCGGTTGACGATCTTCTCATGAGCCCGCGCAACGATCGCTTCGAGGGGCGTCTGCCTTTTTTCGAGGAGAAGCTCATGAATGAAGATGACGATGAAGAGCACGTCGCCGAGCTCCTCTTCGACGTGGCGCCAGTTCTTCCCCTTTTCGGCCTGGAGAAGCTCGTACGACTCCTCGATGAGGTAGGATATCATGTC
>JAPLKY010000088.1 GCA_026387805.1 Candidatus Krumholzibacteriia bacterium | reverse complement strand
GAGGACGACCTGGCGCTTGACCTGCTGGTGATCGAGTTATGCAGATAGGGTATATGCAGTTATTGGATATTTGAATATGTCCCCTCCGCTTTGTAGCTATCGACAATTATGCGGCATTTGGTTACAATTGGATTGAAGTATGGTAGCGATATCTGATATGCGCAGGGTTTTGGCCGTCATCCTGGCCGGCGGCGCCAGTGAACGCTTGAGCGTGCTGGCTGCCGAACGCGCCAAGCCCGCTGTCCCCTTCGGCGGCAAATACCGCATCATCGATTTCACCCTGACGAACTGCATCAGATCAGGCATCGATGAGGTCTACATCCTCACGCAGTACATTTCCCGATCGCTCGTTCGGCATATAGGAATCGGAAAACCATGGGACATGGACAGAATGACGGGCGGCCTGCACGTCCTTCACCCGCATCTCGGGTATCAGGCGGCGGACTGGTACCGGGGCACGGCGGACGCGATATTCCAGAATATTTCGGTTCTCAAGAAGCTCGATTGTGAAAACGTGCTGATTCTTTCCGGCGACCATGTGTACCTCATGGACTACCGGGATTTCATCACGTTTCATGAAGAGAAGGGCAAACCGGCCTCCGTGGGCGTGATCAGCGTGCCGAAGGGGATGACGAGCGAATTCGGCATCGCTACGGTCGACAAGGGGGGCGTTATCAAGAAGTTCGAAGAGAAGCCGAAGGAGAGCTGCGGCACCCTTGCATCAATGGGTATCTATCTATTCAATAAGGAATACCTCATATCAGTTCTTAAGAGACTTGAAGCACGTCACAGTGATCTCGATTTCGGAAAACACGTGATTCCCTACCTCGTTTCGAAAGGTATGATCTCCGCGTTCCGCTTCCCGGGGTACTGGCTGGATATCGGAACGCTGAAGAGCTACTATCGGGCGAGCCTCGAGCTCCTGGCGGAGAGATCGCGCCTCAAGCTCTACCGTTGGTCATCGCCCGTTCTGACGGCCCCCGATGATTCTCCGCCTTTCGTCGTGACGCGAGGCGCCAATATCGCCAATTCCCTCATCTGCAACGGATGTCTCGTGCGCGGAGAGGTTCAGTCCTCGATCCTCTCTCCCGGCGTGCGGATCGAAAAGGGAGCGAGGGTGGAGAATTCGATTCTCTTCCACGAATGCACGATAGAGGCGGGGGCCGAGGTCCGCAATGCGATCATAGACAAGCGAGGCGTCATCGGGCCCCGCGCCTCCGTGGGTTTCGGAAACGCCGGCGTCGCGAGCGAGCTGCAGCCGGCGTATCTCGATTTCGGCATAACGCTCATCGGCAAGGGAACGGTGATCCCCGCGGGCGTCCGAATCGGCACGAACTGTCTCGT
The DNA here is from genome assembly GCA_026387805.1 of Candidatus Krumholzibacteriia bacterium. Lineage (GTDB taxonomy): Bacteria > Krumholzibacteriota > Krumholzibacteriia > Krumholzibacteriales > Krumholzibacteriaceae > SSS58A. The sequence goes on along the minus strand of JAPLKY010000088.1, from coordinate 1,050 downwards.
GAGCGGAACGCTCGACCGGGGGCTCGTCCCGAAGCGGAATCTGCCCGATGGCGGATACTTCATCGCGGGAGAGCCGCGAACCTAGCCCGCCTTGACCCAAATCGTTATCCGTTCCCCGGGATAGAGCTTGTTGCGGTTGGTCCTGCGGTTCCATTCGAGGATATCGGAAAGAGCGACCTTGTAGAGCCGGCCGATCGAGCTGAGAGTCTCGCCCTTCCTCACGACGTGCGTGATCCTGCGCGGGCCGCCGTTCGCGGAGGAATCGCCCTCATTCGAAGGCGCCTTGATTCCCGGCGGCGAAATATCCCTCTCGGCGGGACGCCCGGAGAAGCTCGAGGAGGCGGCGCGTTTGACCCCGGAGGACGGACTCATGCGTATCCGCAGCGCGTCGCCGGGCCGCAGCACGGAGTCGTACGCGAGATCGTTCCATTCCCTGATCTGCGCGAGACTCGCGTGGAATCGCTCGGCGATCCTCACCAGCGTATCGTCCTTCTTGACGATGTACCGGATCTGCTTGCCCCCGTCGGCCACGGACAGGAGCGGCAGGGAAACGGCATCGCGCGGCAACTCCGGATTCCGGTAGGAGGGTCTGCTCGCGACGCGCGCGGGACGCACCGTATCCTTGACCGGTATGAGCAGGATGTTCCCCGCGTGGATCGTCTGGGAGGCGGTGATCTCGTTGAAATTCCGGATGTCCTTGACCGTTACTTCGTGCTGCGTGGCGATGCCGGAGAGGGTTTCCCCTTTTTTCACCTTATGCTGGACGAAAGACTCCAGCCTGTCCCGCTTCATCGCCGCGAGGCGTTCGCTGCACCGGGCGCCCGCGCCTCTCGGCACCTTCACCTCGACCACCATGTCCGGGGGCGTGCACCATTTCTTGAAATGGGGATTCAGATCCCTGATCTCGCTGAGCGGGCAGTCCGCCGCCTCGGCGATCTTCCGCAGATCGGTCGGACGCTCGATCTCGATGATATCGAATTCGAGGGGATCGGCGGGAGGCTTCTCGAATCCGTAGGCCTCCGGATTTCTCCCGATGGCGAGAGCGGCCAT
>JAPLKY010000398.1 GCA_026387805.1 Candidatus Krumholzibacteriia bacterium | reverse complement strand
CGCATCCCGCATCGCGCGAACCGTTCTCACGTGAGCGAGCAGCGGGACGATGAGATTCGAGAGCGGCGCCGTGTCGCTCGCGAGATCGCTTCCGATATCGATCCCTTCCCGGCGGCTCATGATGGCGAGCCCGTGCTCGCCGATCGTCCCGTTGATGAGCACGGCGTCACCGGGCTCGACCGAGGCCGAAGAAACCTCGACGCCCTCCGGCACGACGCCGATGCCTGACGTATTGATGAATATCCCGTCCGCCTTGCCGCGTTCGACTACTTTCGTATCCCCCGTTACCACGCTTACGCCCGCTTCCCGCGCGGCGAGCGCCACGGAATCGAGAACGCGATCGAACGTCTCGAACGGAAGGCCCTCCTCGATGATGAACGAGAGCGAGAGCCACAGCGGCCGCGCTCCCGACACGGCGAGATCGTTCACCGTCCCGCACACGGCGAGACGCCCGATGTCCCCCCCGGGAAAGAACAGGGGGCTCACGACGAACGAGTCCGTGGTGAAGGCGATTCGCCCCGCATCCGTCGGGAGCGTCACGCTGTCCTGCAGCGGGGTCTTCGCGCCCCCCAGCTTCCCGACGATCCTCCCGACGAGCTCCTTCATCAGGATCCCCCCGCCCCCGTGGGCGAGCAGGATGCGTTCGCTCCCCTTTTCAGCCATCGAAATCCTCACTCCCTTTCAGTAATCGCGCGGCGCCGACGACGAGCTGCCCGAAGGCGATGCCGCCGTCGTTCGGAGGCACAAGCCCGTTCTGGTGGAAGCGGAACGGCGAACCCTGCGCGCGCTCCCTGACGCACTCGCAGAGGTACCTGTTCTGGAACACGCCCCCCGAAAGAACGACGTCCGTGCACCCGTGCGCGTTCGAGAGCTCCGCCGCGAGATCGACGACGAGCCTCGCCACTCCCCGGTGAAACGCGGCCGCGATTGCCGTGAGCTCCCGCCCCGCGGCCAGATCGTCGACGAACGCCGCGATTACCGGACCCGGGTCGATTTCCGCGTAGCCCGCGGGGCCGCTCTTCCATTCGAACGAGTAGGCGCCCCGCATATCCGTCGCCTCGAGCGCGAGAGCCTCGAGAGCGACCGCGGCCTCGGCCTCGTAGCTCACGAGCGCCCCGCAGTCGAGCAGAAACGCAACCGCGTCGAAGAGGCGTCCCATGCTCGAGGCGAGCGGGGAATTGACCCCCCGTTTCGCGATTGCGAGCACCTCCTTCGCCGGCAATCCCTCGAATGAGATCGGCCGGGGAAGCGCCTTCTCGAGCACGGCGTCTCCATAGACGCCCTGCAGATAAACGAGCGCCATTCTCCACGGCTCGCGAATCGCCGCTTCTCCACCGGGGAGCGGCGCATACCTGAGCGCGGCGAGCCGTTCGAACCCGTCGTAGCGGGCGAGCAAGAACTCTCCCCCCCAAAGCGCTCCGTCCGTTCCGTAACCCGTCCCGTCGAAGGCCACGGCGATGACCGGCCCCGGAAGACCGCGTTCGGCCATAACGCCCGCGGCGTGGGCATGGTGGTGCTGTACGGCGATCCTCTTCACGCCGCCGATCGACGCGGCGAGGCGCGTCGTGAAATAATCGGGATGCATGTCGTGGACGATCACTTCGGGCGCGATGGCGAGCATTCGCGCGAATCCGGCGAGCTCCCGCCGGTAATTCTCCTCGCTCCTCAGATCCCCGAGGTCCCCGAGGTGCGGCGAGAGATACGCCTTCCCCTCTTTCGAGAGGGCGAATACGCTCTTCTCCTGCGCGCCGAACGCCGCCATGGGCACGGGCGCCCTCACGGGCAGGCGAACCGGCTCGGGCACGTATCCGCGCGCCCGCCGGATCGGCACGATCGAGCCTCCCGGAGCGAAGAGTATCGAGTCGTCGCATTTGTGGGCGATGCGTCTGTTGTGAACGAGAGCCGCGTCGGCGATCGAGCCGAGGATCGCCATGAGCTCCTCTTCCATCGATATGAGCGGCTCGTCGGTGAAGTTCGCCGAGGTCATGATGAGCACATCGAAATGCTCCATGAGGAGATGATGGATCGGCGTGTACGGCAGGAACACGCCGAGGTATCCGTTCCTCGGGGCGACCGCGTCGGGAAGCGTTCTGCCCCGGCGCCGCAGGAGCACGATCGGAGCCTCGCTCGAGATGAGCATCTTCCGCTCCGCTTCGCCGGCGAGGCAGCGGCGCTCGACCGCGGCGAGATCGCGAAACATGCAGGCGAAGGGCTTTGCCGGACGCTTCTTCCGCTCCCGCAGGCGCCTCACCGCGTTGCCGTCGGTGGCGAGACACGCGAGGTGATACCCTCCGAGCCCTTTCACCGCGACGATGAGGCCCTTCTCGATCATGGCGACGGCCCCGGCGACCGGGTCCCCCGGAACCTCCGTGAACCGTTCGTCGAAGAGCATGAGCGACGGGCCGCAGTCGGGGCACGAGATCGGCTCGGCGTGGAACCGCCGGTCGGATGGGTTCGTGTATTGCGAGCGGCAGAAGCCGTCCATCTCGAACTCCTGCATCGTCGTGAGCGGACGGTCGTACGGCAGCCCCTCGATGATCGTGAAGCGCGGCCCGCAATTCGTGCAGTTTATGAAGGGATAATGGTATCGTTTGTTCGCGGGATCGCGCAGCTCGGCGAGACATTCGGCGCACACGGCCGTATCGACGGGGAAGAGCGTGTCCGCCACGCCGGGCTTCTCGCTCGGCGCGATCGCGAACTCGCTCTCTCCGACGGGCTCGATCTCGACCGCCTCGATCGAATCGATCCGCGCAAGCGGCGGCAGCCCGCCCTCGAACCCGCGGAGAAAGGCTTGTATCACCCGCGCGGATCCCTCTATCTCGATGACGACGCCGAGCCGCGTGTTCCGGACCCATCCCCCGACCCCGGTCCTCGTCGCAACGCGGTACACGCTCGGACGGAAGCCGACCCCTTGCACGCGCCCCGTCACGCGGATCCGGACGCGCGCCGGATCCCCCTTCGGTTGAAACGCCTTGAGTATTTCATTCGCGTTCATACGGACACCGCTCTTTTTTCTCTTGTATCCGGCGCGCCGGGAGAAATAGACTCGCAGATAATAGCACTATTCCCCGCGCGGTGTATCTCAATAAAACGGACCGAGGTGGTGCCGAAATGACCGAGCCGCTTTCAGAATACGTGACGCGCCTCGCGATCGCCCTCCTCATCGGGGGCGCGATCGGACTCGAGCGCGAGTTCAAGGGCAAACCGGCGGGGATGCGCACGAACATGCTCATCTGCGTCGGTTCGTGTCTCATCATGATTCTCTCGATCGAGGTCGCGCGCACCGCCGCGCGAATCGCCGATCCGGGCCGCATCGCCGCGCAGGTCGTCACGGGCATCGGCTTTCTCGGCGCGGGCACGATCATACGGTCGCGCTTCCACGTCGTCGGGCTCACGACCGCGGCTACAATATGGGTGCTCTCGGCGCTCGGCCTGGCGATCGGCGCGGGATATCTCCTGCTCTCGGCGATCGTCGCGCTTCTCATCACGATCACGCTCGTCTTCATCGGCTATATCGAAACCAGGCTCGAGACGAAGCGGTCGTATCACGTCGTGCAGGTCACCCTGGAGCGCGGCGAAGGCATCATCCGGGAGGTGATGGCCCTCTTTGCGGCGGCGGGGCTTTCGAGCGAAGCACTCGAGATCATCAGAAGCGGCGATATCTGGCGGGCCACTTTCGAGTACGCGTCGTCGCACGAAAAGCACCGCGAGCTCGTCGAAAAACTCTCGGCGAGTCCGGGGGTGCGAGGCGTCACGGAATTATAGAAATCCCGGGGGGCGAGCGATCCTATTCCCGGAACATGGCTTCACGGGCGAGGCGCGGGGAAAGCGCTCCCTGGCGGAGAAGCTTCTCGTGAAACTCCTTGAGGCTGAACCGGCCGCCCAGACGCTCCTCGGCTTCCAGCCTCAACTGGCGGATCTCCAGATATCCGGAAAAATAGGTCGAAAGGTATCCCGGATTGACCATCGCCCGGCGCCATTTGATCGCCGCTTCCGACTCCTCCTGGAATCCGTCCCCGGTCAGGAGGCGCAGGGCCTCGCTCTCCGTCATCCCTTCCCGGTGCATTCCCGAATCGATGATCGCGTTGGTGAGCACGCGGAGATAGAACTTCTTCCACGTGAGATCGAACCGCGCGTCGCCTTCCCGGAATCCGAGCTCGTTCATGAGATCCATCGAGTATACTCCCCACCCCTCCACAAAGGCGCTGTTGAAACAGACGCCCCGCACCATCGACGGATTCCGGTTCGCAAAGGCGAACTGCACGTAGTGTCCGGGCATTGCCTCGTGGATCGTCACCAGCCTGATCATTTCGCTATTGTACTCCCGCAGGTATGAATCCAGCTCCTTCTGATCGTAATCCTCCGGAACCGGCGATACGACGAAGCGGTACTCCATCCCCCGGTCGAGCGGTCCCGGAGCCTCGAGTGCCACGATGGAGAGACCTCGCGAATAATCGGGCGCCCAGGCGATCTCGACGGGCTCTTGGGGAATCGTGATAATGTCCCGTTCGCGCACGAACGCCGCGGCCTCCGCGTACGCCGCCTTGCACGCGTCGAGAAGCTCCGCCGGTTTCGGATGATCCTTCGCAATCTCATCGAGCACCTGTCGAACGATCGACGTGCGCTCCGCCCGGTCCGGATTCGCGGGAGGCTCGGTACCCGTCATGTCCTTGAAGAGGGGTACGGCAAGCTCGTACATCTCGCCGTGCACCCGTTCGATCTCGGCGTACGCGGCCGCAACGATCTCCTCCGAGGACATGTCCGATTGGAGCAGACCGTCGGTCAGACGGCGATAGACCTCGTCGCCGAGCCGGTATTCCCCGAGCGAGCGGTCGAGGAGATCCTTCTCGAGAAACGTCTGGAACCCGTGGAGCGCATCGAGCGCGACATTCGCCGCTTTCTCGATTTTCTTCTTCTTGCCCGGAGCCTTTTCCGCTTCTCTCGGCAGATCCCGCTCGATGAGCGCGATCAGGCCGCGATTCTGGCTTATCGCCATCTCGGTATACGGCTTCGGCGGATTGGACAGGTTCGCCATCGCCTGCTCCACGGCCAGCGGGAATTTCAGGAGACGGTCGGCGGCAGCGTCGAGCCGCTCGTCGAGCGGCGCGAAATCCCTCGCGATCAGGTAGTAGATCGAATTGCCGAGAAGGTTCGTGTAGAGCATCGGATCCGCCTCGAACGTCCGCACGTCCTCGTAGAGCAGAATATCGAGCTTGATGTTGTTCGCGAGTATCTCGGCGTCGATGCGATTATCCGGCGAGAGTCCGGCTGTTTCGAGGCTCCCCAGCGCGGCCAGATACGACTTCCATTCCGCGATCTCGGCATCGATGGTCGTGCGGCTCATATCGTCCAGATCGTGATCGTACCGGTGCTCTCCCGCCCACGTTGCGAGGGTGGGATTCGTCCGGAAATTTTCCCTGAAGTACCGCTTGGTCAGCCTCTCGAATTTCGCGTTTTCGCCGCCCCCTTTGTCGCATCCCGCGCATGCGATGGCAAGGAGCGCAGCCGACGCGCCGAGCGCAATCACGAACGATTTCCTGAGGATCATCGCACCCCCGATCCCGTCTTTGCCGTTCCGCATTTTATCTGTGGAATTATACACTATGACAGATAAATTGTTTCCTATAATGTGTCCCCTATGGAAGCGATGAAGACATGGGGGCTTGCCTTCGCCTTTCGCGCGCTCAGAGCCCGCAACTACCGCCTTTTCTTCTCCGGACAGAGCATTTCCCTCATCGGGACATGGATGCAGCAGATCGCGATGATCTGGCTCGTCTATCGTCTGACGCATTCCGCGCTCCTCCTTGGCGTCGTCGGCTTCGCCGGTCAGATCCCCACCTTTCTGTTCACCCCCTTCACCGGGGTTCTCGCCGATCGATGGAACCGGCACCGTACCATCATCGTCACGCAGACGCTCGCGCTGCTTCAGGCGACGACGCTCGCGATCCTCGTACTGACCGATACCGCCCAGGTCTGGCACCTCATCGCGCTCGCCGTCGTTCTCGGCACCATCAACGCCCTCGACATGCCGGTGCGCCAGTCGTTCATCATCCAGATGATCGAGCGCAAGGAGGACCTCGCGAACGCGATCGCGCTCAACTCGGCGATGGTGACCGCCACGCGCCTCCTCGGACCGTCGATCGCGGGCGTTCTGATCGGCGCCTTCGGCGAGGGAATCTGCTTTCTCGTGAACGCGATCAGCTACGTCGCCGTGATCGCGGCGCTGCTCGCGATGCGCGTCGCGCCTCCCCCCGCGCGGCCGGCGAACGGCCGCATGATCGACGGGCTCAAGGAAGGATTCGCGTACGTCGCGGGATTCGCGCCCGTGCGCGATATTCTCCTCCTCCTCGCCTTCATCAGCGTCATGGGCATGCCGTACTACATTCTCATGCCGGTTTTCGCGAAGGACGTTCTCGGGGGCGGCGCGCATACGCTCGGCTTTCTCATGGGCGCATCGGGACTCGGCGCCCTCGTCGGCACGATCTATCTCGCCACGCGGAAAAACATTCGCGGCTTCGGAGGGATCATAACGGCCGCCGCGACGGTTTTCGGCGCCGGCCTTATTGCCTTTTCGCTCTCGCGCGTTGTATGGTTGTCGATGGTCCTCGTATTCGTCGCGGGGCTCGGGATGATGGTGCAAATGGCCTGCAGCAACACGATAATCCAGACCATCGTCGACGGCGGCTTCTGCGTCGCCGGAGGGATCCTCTTTGCGGGCAGGCTCAAGGCGATACGGCAGGTCCTTCACCCGATTTACCGGAAGATGGGGATCATGCCCGATATACCAACGTAGGCGGCGCGGAGGCCGGCATCCATGACGCACGAGCCGATCAACAAGAGTCTCCTCTACAAGCTCGCGAGGCGGGAGTATCGCTATACGCAGGATCTTCCCTCGACGCCCGATCCCTCGATCGGAACCGTGCTCGTGACGGGAGCATCCGGATACATCGGCGGGAGGCTCATCCCCGAGCTGCTTTCGCGCGGTTATCGCGTGCGCATCATGGTACGGGGCACGTCGCCCGAGTACCGCGAGCTCTGGCCCAGCGTCGAGACCGTCTACGCCGACGCGCTCGACATCGACCAGCTCAGGGCGGCGCTCGACAGCGTTCACACCGCCTACTACCTCATTCACTCTCTCCTCCTCGGCCGAAAGGATTTCGAGGCCGCGGACCTCCAGGCGGCGATCAATTTTCGCATCGCCGCCCAGGAGAAGGGAGTGAAACGGATCATCTATCTCGGCGCGCTCGGAGACATGCGCACGAAGCTCTCCTCGCACCTCCGCAACCGCATCAGGGTGGCGGAAGAGCTCCGGCTCGGTGAAGTCCCCGTGACGATCCTGCGCGCGGCGATCATCATCGGCTCGGGAAGCGCCTCGTACGAGATCATCAAGCACCTCGTGAACCGTCTGCCCATCGTGCCCATACCGAAATGGGCGCTCAACCGATGCCAGCCGATCGCCGTCCGCGACGTGGTCAAGTATCTCGTCGGCGTCCTCGAGATCCCCGGAACGGCGGGACGTTCGTTCGACATCGGCGGGAGCGACGTCCTCACCTACGCGGACATGATGAAAACGCTCGCCGAGGTGCGTCACCAAAGGCGCCTCTTTCTCTTCATTCCGTTCGCGAGAATGGGCTTCTACTCGTATCACGCGAGCCTCCTCACGCCGATCCCGGCCGCCATCACGAGGAGTCTCATGGAAGGGCTCAAGAACGAGGTTATTTGCCAGGACGAGTCCATAAAGGGATTCCTGCCGTTCGAGCCTCTCCATTACCGCGAGGCGATCGTCGGCGCGCTCACGCGCGAGGAGCAGGACAACGTGCGCACGAGCTGGTTCAGCGCCTATCCTCCCGCCCACGAGCTCGCGATCAAGCTCCACGAGCTCGATCCCGGGCCGCAGTACACGGCCCGCCATTCCATCCTCTCGAGCAAGGACTCGTGGCGGCTCTTCGCGTCGATCTGCAAGATCGGCGGCAAGGAGGGCTGGTTCACGCACAACTGGATGTGGCGGCTGCGCGGCTGGCTCGACCGGGCGCTCCTCGGCGTCGGCACGTCGCGGGGCCGCCGGAGCCAGACGACGCTCACGATATCGGACGTCATCGATTTCTGGCGGATCGAGGACTTGAAACCGGACATCCGGCTTCTGCTGCGCGCCGAGATGAAGCTTCCCGGCAAAGCATGGCTCGAGTTCAGGATCGATCCGGAGGGGAATCGGAACAGGCTCTGGGTTATCGCGCACTACTATACGGAAGGCTTCTTCGGAAAGCTCTACTGGTACATCTTCCTCCCGTTCCACCACTTCATCTTCACCGATCTCATCAGGCAGATCGAGCGGCGGGCCTGAACCTGCTTGATGCAATTTTGGGCTTGACTGCCGCTCAGTTATTTGGTAATTTGACCAAGTATGCACCAAACAGGGAGGAATCCCATGACTCGAAAAGATCAAGCGCTGCTCCATGCCAAGGCCCAAGTGCTCAAGGCGCTCGGGCATCCGACGAGGCTCTTCATGATTCAGGAACTGAGCAAGGGCGAACGCTGCGTATGCGGTTTCGCGGAGCAGGTCGGCGCGGACTTCTCGACGGTGTCGAAGCATCTTACCGTGCTCAAGCACGCAGGGCTCGTCGATGATGAGAAGCGGGGACAGCAGGTTTTCTACCGTCTGCGGGTTCCATGCGTCATGCAATTCATGAATTGCATCGAGGCGGTTCTCAAGTCGAAGGCGGCAGCGAGCGCGGATCTCTTGCGCTGAGCGCCCGGGGGGCAATCCGGCATCCCGGACAGAAACAAGGAGAGGTCTCGCATGAACTGGAAAGGTGAATGGCGTAAACTCGCGTTTATCATTGCGATCTTTCTCGCGTGCTTCTATCTGCCGATCGGGAATCCCCGATTCAACGGCGCGATCCTCGAGGCATTTCTCCTCATCAAGTGGTATGCCCGCGAGCACGTGCTTCTGTGTCTGGTCCCGGCATTCTTCATAGCAGGCGCCATCGGCGTCTTCGTCAGCCAGGCATCCGTCATGAAGTACTTCGGCGCTCGCGCGAACAAGGCGCTCGCCTATGGAGTAGCATCGGTGTCCGGGACCATCCTCGCCGTCTGCTCGTGCACGGTGCTGCCGCTCTTCGGCAGCATCTACATGCGCGGAGCGGGGCTCGGGCCGGCAATCGCCTTTCTCTATTCAGGACCGGCAATTAATGTCCTGGCCATCGTTTTGACGGCGCGGGTGCTCGGATGGCAGCTTGGGCTCGCGCGTGCGGTCGGCGCGGTCGTCTTCAGCGTGGTCATCGGCCTTCTCATGCACTTGATCTTTCTGAAAGAAGAACGAGCCAGAATTGCAAATCAAGACGTGTACATTGAAGAGGACGCCACAGGCTCGCGTCCATTGTGGCACGTAGCGCTTTATTTTCTGGCGATGGTCGGCATCCTCGTATTCGCCAACTGGGCAAAGCCGCAGCAATCGACGGGGCTTTGGTCCGCAGTGTTCGCCTGGAAATGGAAGATTACGGCAATCTTCGCGGTTCTGCTGGTGTTCGGCCTCTGGAGATTCTTCAAGGTCAGAGTACTATACCTTGTCCTCGCCGCCATTGCCGTCGCGGTGATCGGATTGGCGGCGCCGCGGTATCCGATGGCCGCCTTTGCAGCAGGATCGGCGGCCCTTGCAGTGCTGACATTTTTCGGCGGGGCCGAACTAAAGGAATGGCGCGGTCAGACGTGGGGATTCGCGAAGCTGATATTGCCGCTGCTTCTGGGTGGTGTTCTCGCAGCAGGTTTCTTCCTTGGAAGCCCCACCAGCACGGACGCCGGGATTATTCCGAACAACTGGGTTCAAGCGCTCGTAGGTGATTCGCCGAACGCCCTGCTCCGAATACTGGGAAAGCCGGACGGCTTCCACATGGGATGGCTGGACGCGGTCTGGCCCATCTGGACGAACTTCCGCTCTTTCGCTCCCGAGCATGCTCGTCCTCAACTCGATGATCGGACCAAAGAAGACGTTTACATACGTGAGTCTCGTGGTTGTCATGGCGACGATCACGGGCATGATCTTCGGGGCCATTGCGTAAGGTCGACGTTCCGAGAAGAATCGCATTCCATTCCGAAAGGAGGATGCCATGCGAAAGATACAGATTCTGGGGACCGGTTGTCCGAAATGCAGGGCGCTTTCGGCCAACGCTGAAGCGGCGGTCAAGGCGCTCTGCATAGAGGCGCATATCGAGAAGGTCGATAAGATCCAGGACATTATGAAATTCAATGTCATGATGACACCCGCCTTGGTCATCGACGGTGTGGTCAAGAGTGCGGGAAAGGTCTTATCGGCAGCGGATATCGAGGCGTTGTTGAAATAGGAACCGGCTTTGATAAGGAGGATCTGATGAAGAGGATCGCGGTCGCAGTAGTATTGACCATTGCGCTGTTCAGCGCGATTGCATGCTCGCAGGAGAAAGACACGACGCTTGCGGGCAAAGCGAAGTCGACGGATACGAAGGACGGCTCGCCGCTCGTCACGTTCGTTGAGATAGGCTCGGTCAAGTGCATCCCCTGCAAGAAGATGCAGCCGATCATGAAGGAAATCGAGCAGGAATATGCCGGCAAGGTCAAGGTTGTGTTTTACGACGTGTGGACGGATGAGGGCAAGCCCTACGGAAAGCAATACGGCATTCGGGTCATCCCGACGCAGGTATTCCTCGACAAGGACGGCAAGGAATACTTCCGGCACGAGGGATACTTCCCGAAGAGCGAACTCGTCAAGGTGCTCAAGCAGAAGGGTGTGTGACGACGATGTCCCTCTTCGATACCCTGACCGGAGCCCTGCAGCAGACGCCTCTTATTGCCCTGGCTGCGTCGATGGCATGGGGCGTCTTGAGCATTCTGCTCAGTCCATGCCACCTGTCGAGCATTCCGCTCATCGTAGGCTTCATCGATGGGCAGGGAGTCGTCACGAAGAAGCGTGCATTCGCGCTCTCGGGGCTCTTCTCGCTTGGGATTCTCGTAACAATCGCCGCGATCGGCGTCGTTACCGGGATGATGGACGCCTCATGGGGGACGTCGGAAAAATTGGAAACTATTTCGTCGCCGCGATCTTCTTCGTCATCGGACTGCACCTGCTCGAAGTCATCACCATCCCGTTTCTCGGCGCCGCAAACCAGCCGAGAATGAAAAGGAAGGGAGCCCTCGCGGCATTCATCATCGGTCTCCTATTCGGGGTTGCGCTCGGCCCCTGCACATTCGCGTACATGGCGCCAATGCTCGGAATCGCCTTCAGCGTCGCCTCAACCAGACCGCTTCTGGCCGCCTCGCTCGTTTTGTTCTACGCAATCGGCCATTGCGCCGTGATCGTTCTGGCGGGGACCTTCACCAGTATGTTGCAGAGATATCTCAACTGGAACGAGCGCTCGAAAGGGGCCGTCCTTCTCAAGAAGGTATGCGGAGCTCTCGTCATTCTCGGCGGCGTCTATCTCATTTTGACCGTGCTTTGAAGGCAGATGACAGGAGATGTTCAATACATGAATAGCACGCTTTCGAAGGGAATGCTGGCATGAAGAGAGCTGTCATAATGGTGTTTGCTGTGTGTTTGTTGGGGGGGCTGTCGCTTGTACAGTGCTCGAAGCCTCGGAACGCCGCGAATGAAGGAACCGCCACGAGCGAAAGCAATGCAGACACCACCGCGGGAGACACGACCATTTATGCGGAAAAGGGATCGAAGCTCGTGGCCTACTACTTTCACGGAACCTTCCGCTGCCCAACCTGCCTGTCGATCGAGAAGCTGTCGAAGGAAACCGTGGAGACGGAATTCGCCGACTTGGTCAAGGAGGGCAAAGTAGTCTTCCTATCATTGAATTACGATGAATCGAAGAACGCGCACTTCGGAGATGATTACAAACTGACGGCGCCGTCGCTGGTTTTGTCATTGCGCAATAACGGCAAGGAAGTCACGTGGAAGAACCTGCCGGAGGTGTGGGATCTCGCCCACAATCCCCCGGCGCTCCGCGAGTACGTTGCCGGGGAGCTCCAGCAAATGTTGATGGAAACGCAATAAAGGGTGTCTCGAGAATTGCAGTAATTAGGCCCGAGACTTTTCTGCAGGAAACCAATGCTGCGTCCGCAGGCATATCTTCACGAGCATCAGCATCACCGGCACTTCGATCAGCACCCCGACGACCGTGGCCAGGGCAGCGCCGGACGAGATGCCGAAGAGCATGGTCGCGGTCGCTATGGCGACCTCGAAATGATTCGACGCCCCTATCATCGCCGAGGGCGCGGCGTCCTGGTAGGTCAGCCTCAACGGCTTCGACAGCAGGTACCCGATCCAGAAGATCAGGTTCGTTTGAATGAAGAGCGGGATGGCGATCCAGAGAATCGTAAGCGGATTAGAAACGATGACGTCCCCCTTGAACGAAAAGAGGAGCACGAGCGTCACGAGAAGCGCGACGATCGTGATCGGCGTGAGCACGTGGAGAAACTCCTCGTTGAACCATGTCTCGCCCCGCGCGCGGATGATCCATTTCCGCGAAATATAACCGGCCGCGAGCGGCAGCGCGACGTAGACGCCGATGGATAAAACGAGCGCCTGCCATGGGACCGGCAACCGCCCGACACCGAGAAGAAATCCCCCCAAAGGCCCGTAGAGAAACAGCATGGTCAGGGAGTTTATGGCCACCATCACGAGCGTGTGTCCGTCGTTCCCCTTCGCGAGATAGCCCCAGACGAGCACCATCGCCGTGCAGGGCGCTATGCCGAGGAGAATGCAGCCCGCGAGGTAGCTCCGCCACAGGGGAACCTGCAGCATCTTGACGCCGTCCGAAAGAACGACGGTGCCGACGCCGTGCGTGGCGCCGACCGGGAGATCAAGGCCGAAGGGCATCTTGACGAGATCGGTCGCCTCGGCGCCGATGAATCCCCGGAACACGAATCCAAGAAAAAAAATGGCGATCGCGTACATCGTGAAGGGCGTGATCGCCCAGTTCACGAAAAGCGTGAGGCCCACCGGCTTCGCGCTCTTTCCCGCCTTCAGCACTTCCGCGAAATCGATCTTCACCATGATGGGGTACATCATGAAGAAGAGACAGATGGCGATGGGGATGGAAACGACGGGCGCTCCGCCCACGAAAATGGACAGGCCGTCCAGATATTTCGCCACGCCCGGCGCAAGCTTCCCAAGAACGATGCCGGCACCGATGCAGACGACCACCCAAGCGGTGAGATTCTTCTCAAAGAAGCTCAGGCCCTTCGGTTTCTCGGTAACACACGCTTCACCGGCCATTGCTCGAACCTCCTCCTAGTGTCGTGTCCCAGCGATAGTTTGACATAATCTTTCGATCTTTTGAAGGATAGAATCCGCGGTTGCGGTCCAGATGAACGGTTTTGATTTACGGTTGTACTGAGCGACGAAGATCTCGATCTTACGGATAAGGTCCTTGACGCTCTGGAAGGTTCCGCGGCGGATGGCTCGCTGGGTGATGATGTTGAACCAGATCTCGACTTGATTGAGCCATGAGCCGTAGGTCGGGGTGTAGTGCACATGAAAACGAGGCCGTGCCGCCAGCCAGCGACGCACCTTCTGATGCTTGTGAGTTGAGTAGTTATCGATCACGAGGTGGACATCGAGCTTCTTGGGGACATTGGCGTCGATCTCGTTGAGGAAGCGCAGGAACTCCTGATGGCGATGACGAGGGGTGCAGCGAGCGAGCACGCGGCCGGAGGCGATGTCGAGGGCAGCGAACAGGGTGGTCGTTCCATGCCGCACGTAGTCGTGCGTCACGCCTTCGACGTATCCGAGTCCCATGGGCAAAAGGGGTTGGGTGCGATCGAGCGCCTGAATCTGACTCTTCTCGTCGACGCACAGCACCATCGCATTGTCCGGCGGGTTCAGGTACAATCCGACGATATCGCGAACCTTCTCGACGAAGAACGGATCGGTGGAGAGCTTGAAATGCTTGCGCCGGTGCGGTTGAATCCCGAATGCCTGCCACACTCGCTGGACGGTGGACTTGGAGAGTCCCGTCTCCTGTGCAATCGATCGACAGCTCCAGTGAGTTCCATCTTTGGGCTTGCTCTTGAGCGTCTTCCGGAGCAGTGCGGATATCCGTTCGTCCTCGATCGAACGAGGACCCCCGGGGCGCTGTCCGTCGTACAATCCCATGATGCCTTGCTTCGCGAAACGCTGCCGCCAGACAACGACCATGGCACGGCTGAGTCCCACCAGTTCGGCGATCTCACCATTGGGTCTTCCCTCGGCCGCCAGAAGCACCAGGCGGGCGCGGCGCACCAAGGTGTTGGGCAACGAACGGGATCGCATCATCGCTTCGAGCTCGGCGCGAGCTTCATCGCTCAATGTGATCGAAACGGCATGTGGACCTCGAGGCATAGGAATCCTCCTCTCGTTTTTAGAAAGGATACCATGCCTCGGATATACTGTCAAGCTATACATGGGACATTACACTAGT
>JAPLKY010000120.1 GCA_026387805.1 Candidatus Krumholzibacteriia bacterium | reverse complement strand
ACGTCGCGGGGGTCTTTTCGGGATCGAGGCCGAGGATGGCGTGGAGCGGCGCCCCGAGCTTCTTGCCGAGGAGGTCATGGAGCGCGATGTCGAGAGCGGCGAGGGCCGCCCATTCCCCCGCGAGCGGCCCCGCGGCTCTTTCGAGCGCGTCCTCTATATGCCCGCACGGCTCGAGGAGCGACCCGTCGATCGACGCGAGCGCCCTCTCCGCCGAGTCGGCGCTCTGCCCGTAGCGCGGCGACGGTGCCGCCTCGCCGAGCCCCTCGAAGCCGCCGTCCTCGAGGCGCACGATAATCGATTCCCTGAACTCGTCCGCGCTCCGCGCGATGCGGAAGGTGCGTCGAAGCTCGAGGCGCACTCTCGCGAGCGATATTCTCACGGATCCTCCCGCGTGGGGGGTGGCGCACCGCGCCCGCATGCCCCGCCGCTTTCGATATGAAAATTCCTTTTCGTCCGGTATAATAGGACGGAACCTCATTTCGAACAAGGTCCCAGTTCTTGAGATGCGACGGCTCGACCAGGGGAGGGTATTGCATGGCACCGAAGGCGCCGCCCGGGCGAAGGCTCACGAAGAAGAAGCCGCCGATGAATGTCGCGGATATCATCATGAAGGCCTTCGACTACACGACGGACGGCATCATCATCGGCAGGTTGGATAACGGGATCGTGCTGTACCACAACAAGGCCTGGCTCCGGACGCACGCGCTGGACGAGAATATCGATATGCGGGGGAAGGTGTTCCGGGATTACGAGCGCCCGGAGCTTCGGCCGATCCTCGACAAGGTGACCGAAGAGCTTCGAGAACATGGATCCTATGCGTATCAGTTCGGAACGATCCGCCGGGACGGCGTCTATCACGACGTCCATCTCGCGGCCAACGTCATCAGGGAATGCGATCCGCCGGTCGTCATCGTGATCCTGAGGGAGGTCACCGATCTCGTGCAGATGCAGAACGAAATCGCGCACCGGAACGTCGAGTTCGCTCTGCTCAACGAAATTCACCAGATCATCGCGAGAGCGCGAAGCCGGAAGACCGTCATGAAGCAGATGTTGCAGCTGCTCGGGGATTTTATCGGAACGGGCAGCGGCATCGTTTACCTTCTCGACCGTTCGAAAGGCCAATACACGATTCTTCAATCAATTGGAGTGCCCCCCGCGATTCTGAAAAGAGTCGACCGGATTCCCCTGTCGGATCCGGGATTCAGGTTCATCATGCGGTCGCCGCACACGGCGGTCATGGAGGAGGATACGGATATCAAGCCGCCGGGAGAAGCGGAAGTCAGGCCCGAAAGAGGGATCAAGCGGGTCATCGGATTCAAGATCAAGACGCGATCCATGAACGATTACCTGGTGATTCTCAGTTTGACCAAAGACCAGAACGTCGATCCCGCGATCCGGCGTCTCTTCGATACCGCCTCGAAGCAGTTCGCATTCGCGATCGAGCGGTTGGAGCTCCTCGACGGGTTGAGCAAGAGCGAGCAGGAGCTCAGGGGACTCACGAAGAGGATCGTGGCCGCCGGGGAGGAGGAGAGACGCCAGTGCTCCATCATGCTCCATGACGAGGTCGGTCAGGCGCTCACGGCCCTCAAGCTCGAGCTCGAGACGCTCGAGAGGGGCCTCGGTCCGCTCGATTCCTGCACGAGGAAATCTCTCGAGGGGATACGGAAGCAGGTCAGGTTCGTGGCGGAGAGCACCCGGACGATCGCGAAATCGTTCCATCCCGCCATGCTCGACGAGCTCGGCTTCGTCCCGACGCTCAGTTGGTACATCGACAATTTCATTCGCCGCGATGAGCTCGACGTGGAATTCGAGGAGGCGGGCTTCGACGAAGACCTGCCGGCGCCGGTCTCGCTCGCGCTCTATCGGGTGGCGCAGGAGGCCCTCACGAACGTCGTACGGCACGCCGGCGCATCCAGGGTGTCGATTTCCCTGACAAGGGGCTACCCGTGTGCTATAATGGAAATCGAAGACAACGGTCGGGGGATATCGAAACAAAAAACGAAAACACAGGGGCTCGGGCTCGTGAGCATGCGGGAGAGGATCGAGTATATGGGAGGAAGCCTCCGCATAACATCCTCGCCCGGGAAAGGCACGAAAGTGCGGATCAAGATTCCGATAGGGGCGGACAATGGCTGAGAGGATCAAGGTCGTGATCGTGGAAGATCATACGATCGTCCGCGAAGGACTGAGGCCCCTGCTCGAGGGCAGAGGCGTCGAGGTCATCGGGGAGGCCGGGGACGGGCTCGAAGCGGTGAAGATCGTGAAGGATCTCGCTCCCCAGGTCGTCATCATGGATGTGGCGCTTCCGCGACTCGGCGGCATCGAGGCTACGCGCCGGATAGTGAAAGGCAATCGCGACATGAAGGTCATCATGCTCACGATCCACGACGAGCCGCAGTACGTTTTCAAATCGCTCGAGGCCGGCGCCAAGGGGTATCTCGTGAAAGACGCTCCGCTCGAGGAGCTCATGACCGCGATCAAAGCGGTGATGAGGGGAGAGACGTATCTGAGCTCGAACTTCCCTCCGGGCCTGATCGAATCATACGCCAA
>JAPLKY010000367.1 GCA_026387805.1 Candidatus Krumholzibacteriia bacterium | reverse complement strand
TGGCCGCAGGAGCTCCGCGACACCGAACGCATCCTCCGTGCCGACTGCCTCATAACGGCACATGCGGACGACGAGGCGTTCGCCCTCCTCGGCGCCTTCCCCGCGCACGACGACGCCGTCGTCGACGAGCTCGTCTCGCGGCTGGCGATCCTCATCGAGCGGGGACCGCGACGCGAGCATTTCTCGCTCGGAGCGTCGCTCTTCGCCGGTGCCGGGCGCATCGAAGCAGCGGAAGCCCTCGTCGCCAAGGGACGCTCGGCCCTCGGTCCGGAAGACGCGCTCGACCTTGCGATCGAGCTCGCCGAGATTCACCATAACGCGGGAGACGTCGAGCGCGCGGGACGGCTCTATGCCGAAGCGCTCGAAAGCGCTCCCGAGAAGGGCCGCGTGCTCAAGCGCATCGAGCGGTCGTACACGCAATGGGCGGATCGCGAGATTCACGTTCTCTCCGCGCGCCTCGATGAAGGATCCGCGGGGGAGAAAGATATCGCCCGCCTCGTGCGTCTCGTTCTCGATCGTACGGGAGCGGCGGAAGCGCTCGAGATTCTGTCGCGCGGCGTCGTTTCGCGCGCCCTGCGGAGCGATCTCCTCGGAGCCGTCTATCTGTGCATGGATCGACCGGCCCTCGCGTGCGCCGCGTTCGGCGCGAGCGACGGCGCCGGCTATTCTTCCGATGCGGAACGATACGATCACCTGTACCTGGCGGGCATCGCCAGGGAGCGCACGGGTGATCACGGAATGGCGGCCTCGTTCTTCGCCGGAATCGCCGGCGAGCGGGCCGATTTCAGGGACAGCCGCCAGCGCGCCCTGAAAAACTATACGCGGTTCATGGAATCGCAATGCGAGGAACGGGTCCTGGTGCTCGAAAAGTCGGAAGCGCTCTGACGCCATCCGGAGGAAAGGTGCCATCATGAAGATCTGCCCATTGATAACGCAAACGTCGATTCTCGACGACAAGGAGCTTCTCGTCCGCGAACTCGACGACGTCGAGCCGATGAGCGACGGCACACGGACCTCCACGGGGAGCGACGACGAAATCTTCATCAATCCGTCGTCGAAACAGCGCACGGAGGAATCGCTCGTCGACGAGATCGCCTCCGTCGTGCCCGTCCGCTTCCTCGCGAAATCCTATCGCGGCCGCGTCGAATGCCTCGGAGAGCTGTGCAGGTTTCATGACGACGACGCGCGCACCTGCCGCATCGAGCGTTTGATCGCCGGCGAGGCGGCCCGGGGGGAGGACGCGATGGCCGGCGTTCTCGCCGAGCTCGAAAAGACGTGGGAATCCCAGCGGAAGAGCGGAAGCGATTTGCTCGATCTCATGAAGGAAATGCGCGAGAGGAACGAAACATCCGTCACGGAGCTCAAGACCGGCGTCGAGCGGAAGCTCGACGACATCGCGAGCCTCGTTCGCGCGACGTCCGAGGAGAAGCAGAAGGCGATCGAGGCGGTCGTTCTCACCCTCGACGCGAAGACGGACGAGATCGAGCGCAAGATCGACTCGGGCGACCAGCTGTTTCAAACCTTCCGCGACGAGGTATCCGGCTGGAAAGGGGCTCTCGCGAAGAATCTCGAAACGATAGAAACCGGGCTCGGCGAGCATCGCAAGCTCGTGAGAGAGCTCTCGGACAATCATACCGGCATCATGAACCTCGTCGAGGATCAGAAGAAGAGCATCGAGGAAGAGGAGAAGAAACGGCGCTCGACCGAGGCGCGGATGCTCAACAACGCCGGCGTCATGGCTTACCACAATGGACAGTACGAGAAGGCGCTCGGGCTCTTCGGGAAGGCGATCGATCTCGATCCGGCGATGACCGAGACGTACAACAATCTCGGACTCACCTATACCGAGATCAACGAAGAGGAGAAGGCGACCGAGGCATTCAAGAAGGCCATATCGCTCAATCCCGAGCTCGCCGCCGCCTACAACAACCTCGGCTACGTGTTCTACCGCCTCGGTTCGTACAAGGAAGCGATCGAGATGTACAACGAGGCGATCGGTCGAAGCAATGACTCGAGCTCCGCGTACACGAACCTCGGGAACGCCTACTACAAGCTCGAGAAGATCGAGGACGCGATCGAGGCCTGGAAGAAGGCTCTCGCGCTCGATCCCGCGAACGAAAAGGCGCGGCGCAATCTCAAACGCTTTCACGCCGAAGTGAAATGATCCGGGGACCGGAAAGGTCAAGACGATGACCAGGCTGCAGATACCGTATCGGCTCGTGCTCCTGAACCCTCGCGACTTCGATCCATGCGAGTTCGACGCAATCGTCAGGGATTACGCCGGGCGAAGCAGGAAGGGGCCGGTCATCCTCGAGGTGTTCAACGACAACATCCAGTACCTTCTCTTCATCAATGAAGGGCAGATATACTGGGCCTGCGCGAGCGACGGCGACGCCTTCCGTCCGCTCCGGCTGCGCGATTTCTTCCTCGAAATCAACCGGACGCAATTCCCCAAGATCATCGCCTACGAGGCCGACATCATTCTGTACCATTCGCTTCTCGTGTATCTTCAAAAGAAGCCCGAGCTCAAGGTCTCCTCGGCGCTCGTCGACCTCGAGGAGCTCCTCGAACGCGCCGAGAAGGATCGCTACAGCGCGATCATATCGGCACGGAATCAGGGGATCTTCTTCTTCCTGCGGTATCAGACGGGGAAGGCGATCGCCTGCTACAGCCTTCGCTCCGACCGGGGGCCCGCTTCGAGCGCGCGGGAGGATTTCCTCGTCAAGGTCTTCACGATCACGGCGAAGCGTCCGCTCGAGATCAACCTGTTCACCGATCTCGCCGTGACGCACGCCGAAGACGTCCGTTCGATCCCTTCCGATTACGCGGGCTCGATCTCCTCGTTCTACCTGAGCCAGCCTCCGCGCCTCGTCGTCCGCCTGAAGGGGCGTCCGCTGAAGACGTATCCATTCTCCGGCGCCGAGATATCCGTCGGGCGACTCCCGGAAAACGACATCGTCATCGACAACCTGAGCGTGTCGCGCAAGCATGCCGTCATCGCCGCCCGCAAGGACGGCTACGTGCTCCGCGATCTCGGGAGCAAGAACGGCACGCTCCTCAACGAAAGACCGGTGAGCGAAGCGGGACTTTCGAACGGCGACCTCATCATGATCGGCAAGTACGAGATCCTCTTCCAGATCCCGACGCTCGAGGCGTCGCATCCCGAGGATCTCGACCAGACCGTCGTCATTCCGCATTTCAGGCACGACGCCGCCGGCGCCCGGAAGCCGGCGTGCCCGACGGCGCCCCCGCGGCTCTTCAGAAAATCGGCGATGGAGGAGTATCCGCTCGACAAGGAGCGAACCGTGATCGGGCGCGGGAAGGAATCGGATATCCGGCTTACGGGGATCTTCGCACCGCGCGTCACCGTGGAGGTTCTGCGGAAGGGCTCCGAATACGTTCTTCAGAAGATCGACGGACGCAACAAGGTAACGATCAACGGCGAAGAGATGGAAGAGAAGACGCTCGAGAAGGAAGACCTCATCGCGATCGGATCCGAGGAATTCATCTTCAAGGATTGAGCCATGAGATTTCTCATACTCTCCGATATTCACGGGAACGTCGAGGCGCTCGAGCGGGTGCTCGAGGAGGCCGCGAGGCTGCGCCCCGACATGATCGTATCGCTCGGGGACGTCGTCGGCTACGGCGCGAACCCGAACGAATGCGTCTCCCTCATCCAGGAAGCGGCGCAGATCCGCATCGGCGGCAACCACGACGTGGCCGCCGCTGGCCTCATCGGCACGGACGCGTTCAGCGCCACGGCGCAGAGGGCGATCCGGTGGACCTCGCGGGAGATTCATCCGCAGCATCGCGACGCCCTCGGGGAATACGACACGGTGCGACGCTACGGCGACTGCGTCTTCGCCCACGCCTCTCCCGTCTCTCCCATGGAGTGGGAATACGTGTACACGATCAACCAGGCGAACACCATATTCGGAAAGATCCGCGAGAAGTACGCCTTCATCGGCCATACGCACGTGCCCGCGATCATCGAGCACGGCGAGGGGCTGGGCACGAGGGTCGTGAGCGGCACCTTCACGGCGGTGGCCCCCGGGTCGCGCTACCTCGTCAACGTGGGCAGCATCGGCCAGCCGCGGGACGGCATCGCCGCGGCGAGCTTCGCCATTCTCGACGAGCAGAAGGGAACGATCGCGATCCGGCGCGTTCCCTACGACATCAGATCGGCGCAGGACAAGATCCGGAATTCCGGACTACCCGAGTCGCTCGCGGAAAGGTTGGCGACGGCGCGATGAACGGAACCGACGCCAAGAAATACGAGATATGCAAGACGTTGGCGACCGGCGGAACGGCGGTGCTCTACAAGGCGATCCAGACCTCCCTCGACCGGCCCGTCGTCATCAAGAAGCTCCATTCGCATCTCATATCGGATCCGAATTTCACGCGCCGGTTCGAGCTCGAAGCGAAGGCCGTCGCGAGTCTCGACCATGAGAACATCGTGCGCATCATCGATTTCGGATCCGCCGAGGGCAATTACTTCATCGTCATGGAATACATCGACGGGCCGTGCTTCAAGGACGTGCTCTCGTCGCGGCGCGTCATCTCCGAGGATCTCATGCTGCTCGTGGCCCGCGAGATCTGCCTGGGGCTCGACCATGCGCACCAGCGCGGCATCGTCCACCGGGACATCAAGCCCGCCAATATCATGATCACGCTCGAAGGGCAGGTGAAGATCACCGACTTCGGTCTCGCGAAGCTCACCCAGAGCCCGACTCAGCAGACGGTCGCCTCCACGCTCCTCGGCACGCCGCTCTACATGTCTCCCGAGCAGGCGATCGGGGATTCGATCGACGGGAGGAGCGATCTTTTCTCCCTCGGAACGATCTGCTACGAAGCGATAACGGGAATGCAGCCCTTCCTCGGCGACAACTACGCGGCGGTCATACAGAACATCATCAACGGCGGCATCAACGCGCCTTCGCGGATACGGAAGGACGTGAGCCCGGGGGCGGAAGAGCTCATTATGAAAGCGCTCCACCGGGAGCCGGGAAAGCGATTCAGAAGCGCCCTTGAAATGGCCCGCGCGATCGAATCGCTCCTCGGGCAGGAGAAGATCGCCTCGTCCCGGGAGCGGCTCAGGAAACTCGCCGCCGGCGAGGATGATTGCGCTTCCCGCGCGCGGCGCCGGGGCCGGAAGAGCCCGCGAAAGAAACGTCTGCTCTTCCTCGGCATCGCGGCGGCGTGCGTGGTCTCCATGGCCGCCGTCATCTCGCTGAACCCGCGCGGCATCGGGAATTTCGTCGATGCTTTCAGGACGATCCGCACGTCCGATCCGGCGCCCCCGCCGGCGGATCCGATCTTCGCCGGCCAGGGAGAGGAGCTTCCCGGCGTTTCAATGGCGGCGCTCGCTGAGCCACCGCCGGCCGAAACGGCCGCCGCCGATACCGTCGACGCGGCGCCGGAAGCACCCCGCGATTCGGGGCGCGTTCTCGAGAACAGCACGCACCATCTCTCGCTCCCAAATGCCGAAGAGACGAGAAAGGCCGAGATGGAAAAGGCCAAGCTGGTGCAGCAGCCGCTCGCGCCGACCGAAAAAGCCGCCGAGCCGCCCGAAAGACCGGTCACGGAAAAGAGCGCCGCGCCTCCCGTGCCGAGCGCCCGGATCGAAGCGCCGGCAACGGGATTCGTCGACGTCACCGTCGAGCCCACGGCGGAGATACTCATCGACGGACGGCGCCGCGTCGTCGGCGATCGCCTCACGATGCTCGAACTTTCCACGGGGACGCACGAGCTCGCCTGCCGGAGCGAGGGGTACCGCGATTATCTCGAAACGGTGCAGATCAAACGGGGGGAGCTCTCGAGGCGAATGATCACCCTCGAGAAGCTCACCGGGATGATCTCTCTCGAAACGGCGGCGGGCGCCCGGGTCTTCGTCGATGGCGTGTTCAAGGGAACGGTTCCGCTCGGCTCCCCGCTCAATATTCCCGTGGGGACACATCGCATCGAGCTCATGAAACCAGGCTTTCAGACCTGGACAAGCGCAGTTTACGTGCCCCAGGACGAAACCGTGCGTCTCGCGATCAGCCTCGTGCCGGTATCAACCGCCGAGTAACGCCGCGGCCGCGGCAATCACTTCATCGACGTTCACCGATTCGACGTTCCCGTCTTTCCCCCTCACCGCGACGACCGTTTCATTGACCGGCTTCCACCTCGCCGGATCGGTCGGCCCGAATATGGCGACGCATTTCGCGCCGACGGCGCCCGCGATATGCATGATGCCCGTGTCGTTGCAGAGGGTGAGCAGCGATCGCTTCATGAGGGCGCCGAGAAATCCTACCGAGGGACACGGAAGAACAAAGGGACGATCGACGCACGCTTCGAGAAACGCCTCGAGCGCCGCCGCATCGGCGGGTCCTCCCGTCGCGACCACCCCGACCCGGTAGCGATCGCTCAGGACCTTCACGGTCTCCGCGTACCTTCTTCCCGGCCACACGTTCCGCGCCTTCCCCGCTCCCGGATGGACGACGATGAACCGACCTGCCGTTCCGAACGAGGCGGCGATAAAACGCTCGCATTCTCGTTCATCCTCCGCCGACGGCACGAACATGGAGGTCAGATCCATCACCCGCACGCCGATCGCCGAAAGAGGATAGACGTTGTGCACGCTCTCGTGCATCGCAGCGAGCTCCTCCCTCGCGGGCAGCGGCAGCTCGAGATGGTAGAAGCGGGAGGTCAGATCGTGGCCGAACGGTTCGCTCGTGGATCCGATCCGCAATCGCGCGCCGCTCGCGACCGCGAGCAGCATGCTCGTCACCGAGAAGGAAACGGTACTCAGAACGATAGCCGCGTCGAACCGGCGTCTTCTGAGGTCCGCGATGAACCGCACGAGATCGAGAAGGCTCCGCGGGCCTTTCTTCCGCGGGAGGACGAGCACCTCATCGACGTACGGGTTGCGTTGCATGCACGCGGCGTTGATCGGCGCCGCGAGAAGCGTAATCCTCGCGCCGTCGAAGCGCGCCCGGAGCCCCCGGAACGCGGGAACGGCGAGAAGCATATCCCCCATCTGGTGATGTTGTCTGATGATGAGGAGCCGCGACACGCCGAGGCGGCCGAGCTCCCGGGCGGTTATGCGCCGCCTCGAGAGAAACAGGGAGACGAAGCGGGCCAGAGCCAGCTTGCCTACTCTCTCGAGCCCTTTTATCATCGATCACCCCAAAGAGAAAAAGATGAAAAATCAACGGAACTTTCCGCGGCCGAACGCGTATCAATAATCAGAGAGCGGGTGTTTTACCCCCATCCCACAATCCCTTCTTGCGGATGGCGGCCTCCCCCAAAAGGCCGCCATCGTCTTTTTGGGCCCCATCCGGCTCCGCGCGAGCGCTCCGCGCTCACCCCGACCGTTTCATGCTTCGTTCGTCGGACACGGTCTCGAGGATTCTCCGATAGCTCTCGTACCGCTCGCGGGAGACGTCTCCCCCCTCCACTGCGTCCTTCACGGCGCAATCGGGCTCATGGCTGTGCGTGCACGTCGCGAACCTGCATCCGGCTCGGAACGGGGCGAAATCCCGAAAGAAACCGGCGAGCTTCTCCTTCGACACGCCCCAGATGCCGAACTCCCGGACACCCGGAGTGTCGCCGAGGTACCCGCCCCGGGCGAGACGATGAATCTCGAAATGGCTCGTCGTATGCATTCCTTTTCCCGTTCGCGCGCTCACGTTCCCCACGGCGAGCTCGAGACCGGGCTGCACGCGCGAAACGAGCGAGCTCTTCCCGCTCCCCGAAGGCCCCGCAAATATCGACAGCTACCCCGTGAGCATCCCCGCCAGGTCCTCGACCCCCTCCCCGGTGCGAGCGCTCGAGCAAACGCAGCGATACCCCATCGCCCGGTACGGAGCAAGCGACGCATCGACGCCCGCGCGGAGATCGGCGAGATCCATCTTGTTGACGCAGATGACCGCATCCATCGGGCCGCACGCCGCGGAGACGAGCATGCGGTCGAGGAGACGCAGGTTCAGATCCGGCTCCCTCACCGCGAAAACGAGGATCGCCTGATCCATATTCGCGCCGAGAATCCGGTACCCTTTTCTCTGGGAAGGCTCGGTTCGCGCCAGGATCGACCTCCGGGCTCCGATCTCGACGATCACGCCCTGCATGCCCCCCCCGCCCCGGTCTTGCTCGATTCTGACCAGGACGGTATCGCCCACAACGGGAAGCGCCTCCTCGAGCGCGTCCCCGAGGCGAAACCGCCCCCGGAGGGAGCATCGTATCTCGCCGAGGCCGCTTTCGACGAAGAAAGCGGCGCCTTTGATCCGTATAACGAGCCCTTGAGTAGTTTCCATGGCCTCCACAGCGGACGAAATCCGCGTTCCGATCCGCGAAAGACGAGTGCCTCCAAGAGTATCAAAAAATTTTTCGCCAAAACAGATGAAATTGTTATACAATCTTCGCGGAGGCATGCTATATTATGAAAAGTATGGAAGCTAGTAAGCTGATTTCGTTCTTCGAAGAAGATCTTTGCATATTTCATCTCCGGTCACGCAAGAAGATGAGCGTGCTCACGGAGATCGTGCATCATCTCGCGGTCAACAACAAGATCTCGGACGAGCACTTCATCATCGAGATGCTCAAGAACCGGGAAAGCCTCGGCAGCACGGGGCTCGGCAACGGCGTCGCTTTTCCCCACGGGCGGTCGCTCGCCATCAAGGAGCTCTCCGTGCTCTTCGCCCGTTCGGCGTCCGGACTCGATTTCGACGCGCTCGACGGCAAGCCGACGAAGATCTTCTTCCTCATTCTCGCGCCTTCCGACAAGGGATCCGAAACGTACCTCGCAATCCTGAGCGAGCTCATCGGCCTGATTCAGAAGCCCGCAAAGCTCAAGAACCTTTTTGAAGTCACCGACTATCAGGCGCTCGTGAAGATTCTGGAGGATAAGGATCTGTGAGAGACGAGCATCGGCTTCTCATCGCCCTTCAAGACCTTGACATCATGATCAAAGAGGTAAAGGATAAAGCCACATCCAAGGAGCTCCAGAGCCTCGGTTTCAAGCTCACGGGCTTGAGCGAGCTCCAGGAGGCGAGAGAGAAGCTGGCGAAGAAAACGCCGAAGGGGCTCCTGCAGCGCTACGAGAAGCTCACCGAGCACTTTACCGTGGCGATCCTCCCCGTCACGGGAAACCTCTGCCTCGGGTGCTTCGTCAAACTCCCCACCTCGTTCTTTTCCGCGGTGAGCCGAAATGAGCTCCAAACGTGCGAGAATTGCGGAAGGCTGCTTTACATCCCCTAGAACCTGCCCATGCGTTGGAGCATTCGACGCCGTCTCGCTCCCGTCTCATTCCCAAGTTTCTCTTGATAATCCCGCCATTTTGATGTAAAGTAATTTAACCAGACAAGAAACTTAACAAATACAGAGGGTTTCATGCACGGCGACAAGGCAAAGGATGCGCTCGACGCGAGGTATTCGGTCAGGAAAACCCTCGGAGAGTATCCTCCCTGGCACGGATGTCGCGTCGCCGATTCATTGAGCGAACGGGAGTACCTCCTGTTTTCCGTCGATACGCCTCCGGGCATCACGCTCTCGATCGAAGATCTGAGAATGAGAGATTATCTCTTCTCTCGATCCGGGATGCTCGCGCCGGCGGTCATATCGCTCCAGCAAGCGAACGGATCGATCATGTTCCTCCTCCCTCCGGCGGATATCGTGCCCCTGGCGACGGCGTTGCCGCGGATGAAACCGGACGCAGCCGCCGATGTCATGCGCGCGATCATCTCCTATGTTCTCGCCCGCATCGGAGAGGGGCTCTGTTTCTGCAATCTCAATCTCGAATCGTTCTATATGGCGCACGACAAGCCGGGCATACTCCCCGTCGCCTACCTTCTTCCCGGTGACTGCCTGAGCCGCATGACGGGGGACGCTTCCGGTCTCCCGGGAGTCCCGGAAGCGCCCTTCGGGGATCTTCGCGCCTTGGCAGACGTGCTCTCGAACTTCGCACCTTCCCTCGATCACGAAACCGCCGGGCGGATCGAAAGCATCGCAGTCCGGCT
>JAPLKY010000230.1 GCA_026387805.1 Candidatus Krumholzibacteriia bacterium | reverse complement strand
GCCCTTCCTCTCCGTCACCCGCGGAACGGGAAGAAAATCGACGAGATGCCTGGCGACGCCGACGGGACCCGATCCCGGCCCTCCCCCGCCGTGCGGCGTCGAAAAGGTCTTGTGGAGATTGAGGTGCATGACGTCGATGCCGATGTCCCCGGGGCGCACGATGCCGAGGAGCGCGTTCATGTTCGCGCCGTCCATGTAGACGAGAGCCCCCTTCGCGTGGGCGATGCGGACGATCTCGGCGATCTCGCGCTCGAAGAGTCCGAGGGTGTTCGGCAGGGTGAGCATGAGCGCGGCCGTCTCGGCCGTCACTTCTCTTTCCAGCAGGGCCGGATCGATGAGCCCGCGCTCGTTCGATTGAATCGTTTTCGGCGTGAAGCCGCATATGGCCACGCTCGCCGGATTCGTCCCGTGCGCCGAATCCGGAATGAGGACGATTCTTCGCTTCTCTCCCCGGTCGGCGAAGTACGCGCGCGCGATCATGATTCCCGTGAGCTCCCCGTGGGCGCCCGCGGCGGGCTGGAGCGTGAACGCCTCCATCCCGGTTATTTCGGCGAGCGCGCGTTCGAGACGCCACATGAGCTCGAGCGCTCCCTGGCAATCGGCCTCGTCCTGCGCGGGGTGAAGCCCCGTGAAGCCTTCGAGCCTCGCCACCTCCTCGTTCACGAGGGGGTTGTACTTCATCGTGCAGCTTCCGAGCGGGTAGATCCCCTTGTCGACGTGGTAGTTCTTTGCGGCGAGCTCGACGTAATGCCGGACGATGTCCTGCTCTCCCATCTCGGGGAGACCGGGCGGCTCGGACCTGAGATCGGGGAGATCGATCTTCCCCGCCGCGCAGTCACACTCGGGAATGCGGTACCCGCGGCGGCCGGATTTCGATTTTTCGAATACCGTTGCGCTCATCGTCCCGCCCCCTTTCCCGCGACGAGATCCCGGTAGAGCTCGAGCTCCTCCTTCGTACGTTTTTCCGTGACTGCGACGAGAACGGCCCTGCGCCCGAGCTCGGGGAACGCGGAGCCGAGGGGAATCCCCCCGAGAACGCCTTTCGCGGCGGCGCCCTTCAGAAATTCGGCGGCGTCCGTCGGAAGCTGGAGCACGAACTCCTGGAAGAATCCGAAGCCGAAGGGCAGCGCGCATCCCTTCGTCGCGGCGAGCATCGAGGAGAGCGCGTGGCTCTTCGCGTAGCTCTGCGCGGCGACCTCCCGGAATCCCTGCTCGCCGAGAGCGGTGAGATACACCGCGGCGGACAGCGCGCAGAGCGCCTCGTTCGAGCAGATGTTCGAGGTCGCCTTCTCGCGGCGGATGTGCTGCTCGCGCGTCTGGAGCGTCATCACGTAGCCGCGCTTCCCGTCGAGGTCGGTCGTTCCGCTGATGAGACGCCCCGGCATGCGGCGTACGTATTCGTTCTTCACGGCCATGAAACCGAGGAGCGGCCCGCCGTAGCTCTGCGGAAGACCGAGCGATTGCCCCTCGCCGACCGCGATATCGGCGCCGTACTCCCCCGGAGGGGCGAGAATCGCGCACGAGACCGGATCGACGCAGGCGATGAGGAGCGAGCCTGCTCCATGAACGAGCCCGGAGAGCTCCCGCGACGGCTCCACGAGACCGAAATAGTTCGGCTGAGCGAGGATGACGGCTGCGGTCTTCTCCTTGATGGCGGACGAAACACGATCGAGATCCAGGGTTCCGTTCTTCGCGTACGGGATCTCCTCGATCGGGATCCCGCGCGCGGCGGCGTAACACGCGAGCACGGCGCGGTACGCGGGGGAAAGGGCCCGCGGCACG
The DNA here is from genome assembly GCA_026387805.1 of Candidatus Krumholzibacteriia bacterium. Taxonomy (GTDB): domain Bacteria; phylum Krumholzibacteriota; class Krumholzibacteriia; order Krumholzibacteriales; family Krumholzibacteriaceae; genus SSS58A. The sequence continues at coordinate 2,729 of JAPLKY010000230.1, read as the reverse complement.
AGCACCTTGCCTCCCTTCGCGATGCCGCTCGCCATGAGCACGGCCTCGGCGAGCGCGGTCGCGCCGTCGTACATCGAGGCGTTTGAAACGTCCATTCCCGTAACGCGGCATATGAGGCTCTGATATTCATAGATCGCCTGAAGCGTCCCCTGGCTCACCTCGGCCTGGTATGGGGTGTAGGACGTATAGAATTCGCTGCGTGAAGTCACGTAGCGCACGAGCGCGGGGATGTGGCGATCGTAGATTCCTCCTCCGAGAAAACTCGCGGCGCGGGAGGAGGGGCGATTCCTTCCGGCGATCTCTCCGAAGAGCGCGGCGACCCCGGCCTCGGCGAGCGGGTCGTCGAGACGCAGGGCGCCCTTGAATCGGAGGCGTTCCGGTATCGGTTCGAGCATCTCGTCGAATGCAGAGATCCCGATCCGCTCGCGCATCTCTTTTCGATCGGCGTCTGTATTCTGAATGTAGCTCATTTACCTGTCCTCTGCTTCGTCCTCTTTTCCCGTGTGCTGTTCTCCGAGGAAATCCCGGTACTCGTCGAAGCTGAAGAGCACCTCGAGATCCGCGGGATCGTCCATTCTGATCTTGATGAACCAGCCCTGATCGTAGGGACTCTTGTTCACGATCTCGGGCTTCGCGACGGCCTTCTGATTGACCTCGATCACCTCGCCGCTCACGGGCGAATAGAGATCGGCGACCGTCTTTACCGCCTCGATGGTCCCGATCGGATCCATCTGCGTGACCTTCTGCCCCACCTCGGGAAGCTCGATGTAGACGATGTCGCCGAGCTCTCCCGCGGCGTAGTCGCTGATTCCCATGAGCACGGTGTCGCCGTCCTCGATATAGATCCATTCATGCTCTTTGGTGAATTTGCATTCTTCCGGGTTCATCGCCCACCTTCCTTTCAGCTGACCGCCTCAATCCATCGCTCGACTTTTATAAAACGGTACCGGCGTCATCGTCGCCTCCGCCGCCTTTCCCCTCACGTCGATCGCGAATCCGCCGCGTTCGGCCTTCGCCGCGCTCGAGATGAGCGCCAGGGCGAGGCTTTTTTCGAGGGTGGGAGCGAACGTGCCCGAGGTCACCGCCCCGATCTTCGTTCCGTTCTGGAGCACGGAAAATCCCTGCCGCGCGATCTGGCGCCCGGAGAGCTCGAAGCCCGCGAGCACCCGCGCCGGCCCGCGCTCCTTCTCCTTGAGAAGGGCGCTCCGTCCGAGGAAATCCGCCTTGTTCAATTTTACGAGCCACGAGAGCCCCGCCTCGAGCGGCGAGGTCTCCTCGTCGAGCTCGTGCCCGTAGAGGCACAGGCACGGCTCGAAGCGCAGCGTGTCGCGCGCGCCGAGTCCGATCGGCCCGACGCCGAGATCCTTCCCGAGCGAGAGGAGCTCTTCCCACGCGTCCATCGTGCGGCCGGCCGGAAGATAGATCTCGAACCCGAGCTCGCCCGTGTAGCCGGTGCGCGAAAGAACGATCTCCTCGCCCCGCGACGTGTAGCTGACGAAGCGATAGTACCTGAGATCGGCGAGCGCGTCCCGGACGCTCCTGCAGAACTCCGTTCTCATGAGGAGCTCGCGCGAGCGCGGCCCCTGAACGGCGATCTGCCCGGTGGCGGCCGTGAGATCACGGATCTCCACGCCGGGGGCCTCGAGACTCTTCAGGTGCCGGAATATCTTGTCGACGTTCACCGCGTTCACGACGAGGAGGATACGATCGTCGGAGAACCGGTACACGAGGAGGTCGTCGAGAACCGTGCCCTTCTCGTTGCAGGCGACCGTATAGCAGATCTGGCCGTGGGCGAGCTTCGCCACGTTGTTCGTCACGACCCGGTCGGTGAACGCCACCGCCCCGGGGCCCGTTATCGATATCTCCCCCATGTGGCTCACGTCGAAGAGCCCGACCGCCGTGCGAACCCTCGCGTGCTCGGCGACGATCCCCTCGAAGGAAACGGGCATGAGAAATCCGGCGAACGGGACGATTCGTCCCCCCGCGCGGACATGCGCGTCATACAACGGCGTTTTCTTGTTCTCCATATGCACCCTCTTTCGAGTACACCTTTCCCCGGCTAGTTCAATAGCATTTTGGAGCGCCTTTTGAAAGCATTTTCTCGCCGACGCGTCCGGCGCGTCAGGCGGGACTCGGTCCCGCCAGCGCGGCGAGCATGCGCCCCGTATACGACCGCTCGCACTCCACGATGTCGAGGGGCGCCCCCGAGAAAACGACCTCTCCCCCGCGATCTCCGCCGTCGGGACCGAGATCGATGATGTGATCCGCCATGCGGATGATTTCCGGATTGTGCTCGATGATGAGCACCGTGTTTCCCCGCTCGACGAGCTCGTCGAGCACGCGCATGAGAAGCTTCACGTCCTCGAAGTGAAGCCCCGTGCTCGGCTCGTCCAGTATATAGAGCGTCTTTCCCGTCCCGACCTTGGAGAGCTCGGCGGCGAGCTTCACGCGCTGCGCCTCGCCCCCCGAGAGGGTCGTCGCGGATTGTCCGAGGCGGATATATCCGAGCCCGACGCTCCGGAGCACCTCGAGCTTGCGGACGATCTGCGGGATGTTCGCGAAGAACTCGCACGCCTCCTCGACCGTCATGTCGAGGACCTCCGCGATGTTCCTGTTCTTGAAGGTTATCTCGAGCGTCTCGCGGTTGTACCGTTTCCCCTTGCATTCCTGGCAGTGCACGTACACGTCGGGGAGGAAATGCATCTCAACCTTGATCATACCGTCGCCGC
>JAPLKY010000073.1 GCA_026387805.1 Candidatus Krumholzibacteriia bacterium | reverse complement strand
CATGAGGTCGGATCCGGCAAGGGGGATTACCTTGTCGATGGCTTCTCAGGGAGCGGAAACGTCAAGTACCGGTACGCGGGGGAAGGGAAAGGGGATTTCCGGATCGGAAGGTTCCTGCCGCTCGCGGAGCGCAAGAGAATCTTCACGCTCGGCGCCTCCGCCGCGAGGGGCGCGCTCTTTCTCGAGACCGAGGGGGACGTGAGCGTCCATGACCGGAATCTCTTCTCGTCGGCCGGCGACGAGGACAACAGGGGACAGGCGCTGAAGCTCTCGGGAGGATTGAAGGAGCTTGATATCAACGTCGCGCGGCTCTCCCTCTCCGGAGAATATTCGACCCTGGACGATCGATTCGTTTCTCCCGACAAGAGACGGGAATCGTACTTCTACCGGGAATGGGGGCTCGAGGGGGTCTCATTCACGGGCCGTGAGGATATCGGCGGAGGCCGGATCTCTCTCGTCGGCGCCCGGGCATGGAACGTGGCGGGGAGCTGGCTCTCGCTCTCGCGCGGTGCCACGCTTTCGGCGAGAAAAGCGGACGTTGCCGGAGGCATCGGCGACATGGCAAACCGCGGGCTTTCGCTCAAGGCATTCGCATCGAAGGCGGGGAGCGAGCGGCAGCGGCGCTTTGCGCAGGGAAGCGGCGTATTCGCCTTCTGGCATATCGCGCCGCGGATCACCGTCGAAGCGGAGCGCTACAAGGCGGTGTCGACCGCCGCCCCGGACACGGGGCGCTACTACCGGCAAGGCGTTTTCTCGTTCGCCGGAAAGGATATCGGCGCATATCGGGCCAATCTGTCGCTCACGAGGAGACTCACCGACGATCTCGATTCGATGCGCGCGGGATGGTTCCGCGCGCGGGAGAACGACGAGATCAGCTTCGACGGCGGATTCTCCCAGGAGGGCCGCATCCTCGAGCTCCTCGCGACGCATCGGCGGATGCGCGAGGCGCGTTTCGGCGACGTCTCCTGGTACAACCTCGCGCGTTTGCGAGCGCGCGATTCGTGGGAGAAGGCCGGCCTCGCCGCGGATCTGAGCTATCGCATGAGCGCCGGGGAGGAGCGGATGCGCCAGAGGGCGATCGTGTTCGTCGGCGAGAACCAGGGAGATTACGACAAGGAGGGGCGCGAGGTCGGGCAGAAAAGAGGGGATTACATGGTCCTCTACCTTCCGGGAGGGGATACGGAACCCGTGCGCACGGTGGAGCTCGCCGTACAGGTGAGCGCGGGCGCGGGAGTCCGGGGCCTGAGCGCCGAAACGGGAGACGGAAGCTTCTTCGGGAGGATCAAGCGGGAGGTTTCGCTCGACCATTCATTCACCGTCGTCGAGAATTCGCGCACCGGGGACCTCGTGGGGCTCTACCTCCTGAAACCCTCGCTGCTGCAGAGAAACGACGCCACCGTTTACGGCGTGAACAAGCTCCGCGAGGAATGCACGCTCTTCAATTCGTCGCGGATATTCAAGCTGCGCATTTCGTATTCCCGCGAGGACGAGGAGGACAACAGGCTCGAAGGATCGTTCTCGGAGAGCTTCCTGCGGGAGGTGCGCGTCCGGGCGGAATCGGCTCCCCGGAGCGCGCTCGCCGTCAGCTGGGAGGCCGGCTCCGGTCTTCGAAAACGCGAGGTCACGGGATTCTCCGGTCAGAACTACCGCGTCGGGACGCGCTCGCTCTCGCAGATCCTCAACTATCGCTTCAATCCGTCGACAAAGCTCTCGCTCGAGCTCGGCGCGGAGGACCGGGCGGACGTCGTATCGGAAGCGAAACAAATATCGTACATGGCGACTCCGTCCGTCTCGTCGTCCATCGGAGAGCGGCTCAACCTCGCTTCGTATTTCAAGCTCACCTATACGGACGCGAGATCCGAGAGCGGAAAGCCCCTGTTCTTCCTCGAGGAGGGTCTTCGCGAGGACTGGAGCATCATGGGACAGTATCGCTTTTCGCGGAACGTCAGTTTCGGGCTCAATTATACGGGACGCCGCGAGAAGGATTACGCGGGGGAGGTGAAGACGGTACATGACCTCAAGGTTGAGAGCCGCGCTTATTTCTAGCGCGGCGTTCGTCCTCCTGCTCCCGGGCTTCACCGAGGCGGGCGTGATCCGCGCGGTGCGCTACTCGGGCTTCGACGCGCTTTCCGCGTCGGAGCTCGCCGGGCGGAGCCTTCTCCGGGCGGGGATCCGGTATTCGGATTCGCTTGCATCGTGCGAAGTCGCGCGCATCGATTCGCTCTATTTTTCGAATGGATTCATCGGCGCCGAGGTCGGCGTCGATTCGTCCGTTTCCGCGGAGGGAGTCGACGTGCGTCTGACGATACGGGAGGGGGAACCGGCCCGGATCGGAAAGATCTCGGTGAGCGGGGTGGAATTCATGGGAGAAGCCGAAGCGACGAGGCGCGTGCGGCCGTCGACGGGAGAGCGGTTCGATCCGTTTGTTCTCGAGGAATCCCTCCGCGGCCTGCTCGCGTTCTATAACGAATCGGGCTATCCGTACGCCCAGGTGTGGCTGACGGGTTTCCGGTATCTCCCCGCCGCGAACGAGGTTGAGCTCACGATATCGATATCGGAAGGGGAGCGTTCCCGCGTTTCCCGCGTCGTTTTCGAGGGGCTCGCGAAGACCGATTCGTCGGTGGCGCTTCGCACCTCACGCCTCAAGCTCGGTTCCGTTTACAGCGAGAAGCGCGTCGGGAACGCGCGGGAGTATCTCCGCGGGGCGGGCTATTTCGAATCGGTGGGAGCGGCGAGGCTTGAACGGCGCTCGAGCGGGGCGGTCGACGTGATCATTCCGGTCAAGGAGATTGAACGGAGCAATCTCTTCCAGGGCGCCCTCGGCTTCTCGCGGAGAGCGGGAGGAAAATACGTTTTGAACGGCTCCGTCGATCTCGAGCTCAGGAACGTCGCGGGGACGGGGCGCCTCGCCCATTTCGACTGGCTCAACGACGGCGAGCGCTATTCGAAGCTTGCGCTGAAATTCAGGGAGCCGTTTCTCTTCTCGAGCATGGTGAGCCTGGACGCCGAGCTCTCCCAGGTCATTCAGGACACCACCTACATCTGGAATTCGGGGGGGCTCTATTTCGGCATTCCGCTCGGACCGCGCACGTCGATCATCGCCGGAGCGGCGGCGGACAGAAACGTGCCGACCGCGGGAGATCTCCTGCGAAGCGTTCGAGAACGCTTTCGCATCGGCGTCACGAGCGGCGGCTCCTCGGAGATCTCGCTCGTTGCGTTCGTCGAGGGAGCGTACCGGAAAAGCTATTTCAGGGGAAACCGCGCCGAACGCGACGGGGAAGTTCTGTATCGCGTCGACGGGCGCG
>JAPLKY010000223.1 GCA_026387805.1 Candidatus Krumholzibacteriia bacterium | reverse complement strand
GGAAAAAATGTCCATCGAGATGCGGGCGAGAAGGTAGATGCCGAGCAGCTTGTCGACCGACGCCGGAAGGTACGCCATGACCGATGCCGGGGTGGAAATCGCCATCGCGGGAATCCAGGAATGGAAGGGCATCGCGCCCGCTTTCGTGATCGCTCCGACGAAGAGGAGCACGAATGCGATGATGCCGAGCGGCGAGGTCGTCGGGATCGAGAGCTCGGAGATCGTGAGCGTCCCCGCCTGCACCCATATCATGACGATGCCGAGCAGCATCGCCGCGTCGCTCAGACCCAGAATCGAGAAGGCCTTCGCGGCGGATTTCTCGTGATCCTTGTCCCCCATGTTGACGAGGAAGAAGAGGATCGCGGTGAGCGCTTCCCAGAACATGAGGAGGATCAGGAGGTTGTCCGCGAGCACCGCGCCGGCGGAGGCGGCCAGCGTCCACAGCATGAAGGAGTAATAGACGCTCGACTTGTCCTTGCCCCAGAGATATCCGAGCGAATAGACGATCGAGATGACCGCGAATACCGCAATGAAGAGGAGCACGAACGCGCTGAAGTTGTAGAGCCTGAGCGCGAACTGGAAGGGCATCGATCCGGCGAGGTTGAACAGGGTCGCCGAGTAAAAAACGTCCCCCGCGCCGAAGAGCGCGATCGCGCGGAGCAGCACGTACACCGCCGCGGCGAGGGCCACGATCCCGGCCACGACCTTCCCCTTGCGCGGGATGAAGATCGGAATGATCCCCGCAACCGCAGGTATTATCAATGGATAAAGCAGTTCGTGCATGTTTCCGACTCCGGCCCCGGTAGTCTAACCGTTCCCGCGGCCCCCGGCAAACCTTTTTCTGATCTCTTCCGTTTTCTCGTGGCTCAGGCGCACGAGATCCGCTTCCGTGAGGACGCGGCGGCTGCCGTCGCGTCTGTCGACAATGCCCACGCGCTCGGTGCAGGAGTAACACGGGTCGACCGCCGCGGTGATGAGGCCTGCGTCCGCCACGGTGTTTCCGAGAACGCTGAGTTCGTTCGTCAGAATGTTGTTGTAGCTCGGCGCCCGCACCTTGTGGCGGATCGGCATGTTTCCGCCGTTCGAGCGCACGTAATGGAGCACTTCGCCCCGCGGAGCTTCGTACACCCCGAGCCCCTCCCCCGGCGGGACCTCGCGGATCTCCGCGCAGATGTCCCCCGGCTTCGTGTCCTCGATGAGCTTGAGGCACTGCCGGATGATCTTGATCGATTCGAAATTCTCGAGCTGCCGGACGACCGCCTTGTCGAAGACGTCGCCGTGCTCGCAGAGGATCACGTTGAAGCTCACCTTGTCGTAGGCGTCGATCGGATGATCCCGCCGGTCGTCGACGTCGTACCCGGCCGATCGGGCCGTGGGGCCGAGCGCCCCGTAGAGCCGGCACTGCTCCTTGTTGAAAACGCCGACCCCTTTCGTGCGCGCGTGTATCACCGGATCGTCGAGAATCGCTTTCGTGAGCATCGTATTCTCTTTTTCGACGGCGTCGAGCATCTTGAGAATATTCGGAATCTCTTCCTGCGGGAGGTCGCGGCGCACGCCGCCCGGCTTCATGACCGCATAGTGGTTTCGATTGCCCGTGACCGCCTCGAGCACGTCGAGGACCGGCTCGCGGAAGCGCCACGTCCACATGAAAACGGTGTTGTAGCCGAGGAAGTGCCCGGCGAGGCCCGTCCACAGAAGATGGCTGTGGAGCCGCTCGAGCTCGGCGGCGATGCAGCGGATGAACTGCGCGCGCAGCGGAATCTCGACCCCGCACAGGTCCTCGACGGCCTTCACGTAGGCATAGGGGTGGGAGCACGAGCAGATGCCGCAAATGCGCTCGACGAGGAACGGCACCTGGTCCCACGTCTTGTGCTCGGAAAGGAGCTCGATCCCGCGGTGGCTCCACCCGATCGTCATGTCGATACCGACCACGCGCTCTCCGTCCACGTGGAGCTCGAAAAACTCGGGCTCCTCGAGAATCGGGTGGAACGGGCCGATCGGGATTTTCTTAACCATCGTGCTTCACCTCAGGGATTCTTGCCTTTCGGCGCTCTGCCCGCCGTCTCGTCCGCCCGGGTCTCGCCGTCGTCGCGCTCGCGGACCGTCTCGTGGCTGTCCTTGACCTCGCGTTTCGCGGGGTAGTAGTCCGCGGGGCGCGTGTCGGCGCGGAGCATCGGCCGCAGGTCCGGATGGTTCCGGAAGTTGACCTCGTACAT
>JAPLKY010000089.1 GCA_026387805.1 Candidatus Krumholzibacteriia bacterium | reverse complement strand
CGATGCCGGATGCGATCGTCTCTCCGGCCCGCGCGATGCTCTCCTCGTCGGCGGCGTGCTCGATCGATCTCCCGCCGTCGAGGAGGTTGATCTCGAGGAGCCGTATCGAGGCGACCGGCTCGCCGAGGATCCGCGCGGCGTAGTAGCCGTAGATCCCGAGCTGGACCGCGGCGTTTCGCGGTTCGTCCTCCGTTGCGTCGGCTTCGGCGGCGACGCCGCGATTCGTCTTCCAGTCGACGATCCGGAGCGTGCCGTCCCCGCCGCGGAACATGAAGTCGGTCTTGACGAAGACCGTCGCGCCTCCGTAATCGAACTGCTGCGAAAACGCGCCGCTCGCGAGATCCTCGATGTCCCATTTCGCGCGATCGGTCTCCGCTATATGTCCGAGAATCGGGCTCTCGTAGAGCCCTTCGATCGCTTGAAGGCATTCGCCGCGCGTCCGTTCGAGCGCCGCATCCGTCACGGGCCGGCCGTATTCATGGTCGATGAGCGCGAGCCAATCGATGTTGAGGCTCTCGAAGGACTTTTTCGGCGTAGAGAGATATCTCTTCTCGCGGGAAAATTCGAGCTGCGTCTTGAATCGTTCGAGCGTGTAGGCGATCACTCTATCCCTGTCGGGAATCCTCCCCTTCGCCTTCATCGAGCGCAGCACCATCGATACGACGTAATGAACGAGCTGGCCCCGCCACAGGGGCAGGGAGACGAGACGCTTGAGCTTGAAGGCTTCGCGCGCGATCGCGGGAGCGCCGGCCTGCCATCCGCCCCAGCTCAGGTAGTAGTGAAAGAAGTACCGGCGGCGGCAATGATCAAACGTCGCTTCACGCGAGAGGGACCATCCGAAGCGGTTTGCGAAGGCCATCGCGCGCGCTATTTCCCTTTTTTCCGGAGCGATTTCCTCGCACGCGATTTCCGCGCCGCGCGTTTCGCGGGCGCGCGCTTCTTCGAGGCCTTCTTCGCCGCTCGTCTGACGCGTTTTTCGAAGACACCCTTGAACACCCGGTTTTCGAGCTTGAAGCTCTCGAACTCGTAATCGAACTTCATGCTCTTCTTTCCGCGAAGCGCGACGTCCTTGTCGGTGTACATGTAGAGATGATACTTCGATCCGGTTTTCTGCTGCGCGTATCGGGGAAGCTCGTCATGCTCGAAGAGCCAGATCCGCAGCTCGCTCAGATCGACGCACGCGATGATATCGGCCGTCGTCGACGCGGGAATCCACCAATCGAGCGCCTCTTTTCCCTTGCCCCCGGCCCGTTTCGGCTGGAGATTCGAAACGACGAAGATCGAAAACTCCCTCCGCGGCCTTCTGAGGGTAACGACGAGGTCGATCCCGTCCTTGCCGGCGGAGCAGGGGAGCCCCTCGCGCATGAGCATCGATTGGGCGAAATACTTCCCGCTGAATCCGATCATGTTCTTCGGTATTTCCTTCATGTCGACTCCTTTCCGAAGCGCCTCACGCGCCTTCGAGAATAACGATTGCCTGGGCGCAGTCGCCGTCGTGCGTGATGCTCACATGGCACCGCTCGATCCCGCGCGCCTTGAGCAGCGTCTCCACCCTCGCCGAAAACGAAAGCTCCGGTCTGCCTCTGTCTCCTTTCCCCACCGTGATGTCCCGGAATGAAACGCCTCGGGCGAAACCGGTTCCCAGTGCCTTGACGAACGCCTCGCGGGCCGCGAACCTGGCAGCGAAGAACGGTGCATTCCTTGCCCGTTTCATTCCCTCGCCGATTTCGATCTCGGAAAAGACCCTGAGCAGAAATCGCTCGCCCCTCGCGCGGATGAGTTTTTCCATCCTCGCTATGGAAACGGTATCAATGCCAACCCCGACAATCATGGCGATCATTGTATGCTGATAGCGGCGAAACGCGTTATCCGTTGCCGACGAGACCACACTCTCTATGTATACATATGTAAAATAATTTTGACAATCAAAAATTATTCAAGATTGGATCTTTTTGAGCCTTTTGCGTTTCAGGGAATATCGGCCCCCACGGCGCGGGCGAGGTCCGCCCGCGCGATGAGGTAATCGGCCGCCGCGCTCTCGCGAATCGTCCTCGCGCCCGTGAGGAGGACCTGGGCGTCGAGCATTTCCGTGTTCGTCGCGAGCCCCTCCTTGAATCTCGCGGCCGTCACGCGGTGATTCTCCTCGGCCTGGGCGACGTTCTCGCGGGCTGCCTCGATCTCGTTCCATGCTTCGATGAGCGAGAAGTAGGTCTCCGTCACGTCGAGCGTAATCGCGTCCCTGAGGCTTCGTTCCGCCGTCTCGATCTGTCTGAGCCTGCTTCTCGATTGGCGTATCCGGTAGGCGGTTCGGCCCCAGTCGAACAGATTCATCTGCGCGAGAACACCCATCGACCAACTCGAGTAGAAATCGCGTTCGTACTCGCGATTCGGGTACAGGTAATTGAGGTTCGCGAAGAATGATACGTCGGGGAGATACCCGCCGCGGGCCATCTCGAACTCCTTTCGCGTCATGCGATTCCGATATTCCATCGATTGGAGCTCCTCCCGCTTTCGGAGGCCGGTTCCGACGGCCGTCTCGAGATCGATTCCGATCGGAGCGGCGGCTTCGATGCTCGAGGTGAAGAGAATCTCGCTCGCGAGCGGTAGGTCGACGACGTTGCAGAAGTACGTCCGTGCCAGGCGAACCGCGTGCAGCGCCCTCATGAGGGCGAGTCTGGATTCGGAAAGATAGACCTTCGTCTTGAGAACGTCGTTGTCCGCGGCGAGCCCGGCGTCCCGCAGCGTCTGGATATCCGCGAGGTGAGCCTCGAACCGATTCACGGACTCCGCCGCAACGCGCTCGGTATTGGCCGCCTTCACGCAGGAGAGGTATGCCCGCTTGACCTCGTATACGAGCTCGCGAGCCGCCCTCTGGACGTCGGATTCGGCCTCGTTCCCGGCGAGCCGCGCGATATCGCGCGTTTTCGTGATCCGGCCGCCCGTGAAGAGGGGCTGCTGGAGGCGGAGCGTCGCCGCGTAGTTGTCGCGGAGGCCGATGACGATCTCCTTGGGGAGAAGGCCTCCGCCGAGCATTCCGAAACGCGAGGTGGGTATGAAGGGGGCGACGTCGAGCCTCGTGTATCCGGCGCTTCCGGTGATCTGCGGAAGGAAAGCCGTCTCCGTCTCTCCCACGAGGGCTCGGGCCTCGCTCGTCTTCTCGCGAGCCACGATGAGGTCCTTGTTGCGTTCGAGAGCGATCCGGACGCTTTCCTCGAGCGAGATGGCGAGGGTGTCGGCCGCGATCGCGCTCCCCGCGTTCGCCGCGAGGATCAGGAGCGCTGCAGCAAGCGCCATGATCCCGTTCACGTTCTCCTCCTTGCTTCGATCATGCCGGCGACACGGGAACGTCCTCCGGTTTCGAATGGCCTCCCGCGAGCCCGTCAAAAATGAGCTTCGTGATCCGGAAGGCGGCTCCCGCGGGCGCTTTGCCGGCGCCGACGGAAAGCTGCGCCCGATGGGCCGCGAGAATCATCCCGGTGATCGCAAATGACGCCATGCGGACGTCGACGCGTCTGAACGTCTTTCGCTCGACGCCGTCGGCGAGGATGCGTTCGAATAATGAAAAATGCGAAAGAAGCCTTTCCGCGAAGCGCAGCTCTTCCGCGTCTCGGCCCGTGCTTCGGTGCAGAAACAGGATTCGGTAGAGGTGCCGGTTCTCCCGAAGGAAGGAGAGGTAGGCATCGACCGCGGTCTCGAGTCTCGACGCCGGATCGGCGACGTCGCGCGTTGATTCGTCGATCAGTTTCGAGATACGTTCGATCCCGAGTTCGACGGTTTCCATGAAGAGGGCGTGCTTATTCGCAAAGTGATTGTATACGGTCCCTTTCGATACTCCGGCCACTTTCGCGATCGCTTCGACCTCGGTTTCGTAGAAGCCGTATCTCGAGAAGAGCTCGATTGCCGCGGCGAGGATCTGGCCTTTTCGCCTATTGGCGGGGCCGCCGCCGTCCCGTTTCCGTTTCGAAGCCCGCATGCATCCTTTCGAATCGATCTAGTGAATGACCGGTCAGTCATATTATCTCCGCCCGCGGGTATCCGTCAAGACGAATTCGTGTTGATTTTCGGATGCTGTTGTATTACCTTGCAACGGATTTTGTCACCCTCCCGTTTCGCCGGGATTTCGGCGGGGTTCTGCAGATAAGAGAACAGTGAAGGTGGTTCATGAAGACGCTCATTCTCATTATCGTGAGTGCGGTTTTCGTCAATAACTTCGTTCTGAGCCGGTTCCTCGGCATCTGCCCGTTCCTCGGCGTTTCCAAGCGAATCAAGACCGCGGCGGGAATGAGCGCCGCCGTCATCTTCGTCATGACGAT
>JAPLKY010000345.1 GCA_026387805.1 Candidatus Krumholzibacteriia bacterium | reverse complement strand
GACGGCGGGATTCGTGAGCGGCGCTCTCGTCACGCTTCTGCACGCTCGGGGCGAGATATGGAGCTTCTCGCTCAATCCGTTTTCCATACTGTACAACTTCGTCGCGCAGCTCTCGCGAAAGCGGCTCGACAGGAATTTCATTCCCTTCGCGCTCTGTATTGTTTTCGCATCGGCCCGATACGGGCTCCTGCGACGGTTTCAGAGCCGCGGACTGCTGTACGGGTATATTCCCGCGGACGATTTTCTCACCGCGCTCGATCTCGCCGTTCTCGTGTACACGCTCGGCATCGCGCTCAAGATGGCGTCGAACTCCCGTCTCGAGATACTGCTGCGGGAAGAGGAGCACCAGCTCATCCATGCGCGGCTCTCGACGCTCCGGAGCCAGATCAATCCTCATTTTCTCTTCAATACGCTCAATTCCATCTCGGCCCTTATCCGGACGGACGCCGATAAGGCGCGAGAGATGACGCGGCAGCTCGCCTCGATATTCCGCAAGTCGCTCGACGATTCCGGGGACACGCATTCGCTCCGCGAGGAGATCGCGTTCATCGACGATTATCTTTCCATCGAGCGGGTGCGCTTCGGCGACGAGCGTCTCGTCGTGATCAAGGACGTCGATCCGCTCGTGAACGACGCGCAGATTCCGATCATGATCCTGCAGCCGATCGTCGAGAACGCGATCAAGCACGGAATATCGCGGCGGGTCGACGGGGGGGTGCTCCGTATCGGCGCGAAAAGCGCCGGCAAAGGGATCGAGATCGAGATCGAGAACGACGGCCCTCCGTTCGAAGGCTGCCGCCTCGAGGAGCTCACGACTCGGGGTCTCGGCCTCAGGAACGTGATCGAGCGCCTCAATATCTATTCGTGCGGAACGGGGCGCTTCGCGATCGTGCCCCGCAAGGAGGGCGGCGTCATCGTGCGCCTGGTGTTTCCCTCTGACTCAAGGATGGTGGATTCGTGCCTTTCAAAGTGATCATCGTCGATGACGAGAAGCTCGCGCGCGACGAGATGCGGTTTCTCCTCTCGCACGAAAAGGACGTCGAGATCGTGGCCGAGGCGGCCGGCGGGCGCGAGGCGGTCGATCTCGTGCGCGAGAAGAGACCGGACGCGCTGTTTCTCGACATCCAGATGCCCGAGATGAACGGATTTCAGGTCGTCGGCGAGCTTCTCAAGGCCGGGGACGTTCCGCTCATCATCTTCGCGACCGCGTACGACAGTTACGCGATCAAGGCGTTCGAGGTGAACGCGCTCGACTATCTCCTGAAGCCGATCGACCGCGCGCGTCTCGGCGAGGCGCTCGCGAAAGCGCGGCGCGCGGCGCCGCGGCGCGAGGAGTTCGCGAAGCGTCTCAGGATGCTCGCGGAGAGCATACGCATCGGGACGAGCTTTCTTCCCCGTATCGTCGTGAAGAAGGGGGAGGAGCCCGCCCTCGTCGACGTCGAGCGCGTCGCGATGCTGCGGCGCGAAGGTTCTCGCGTCACGGCGCACACCGACGAAGGGAGATTCGCGACCAACTACCGCGACCTCGACGAAGTCGAGATCCAGATCGATCCCGCGATGTTCATACGCCTCGGCGGAGATTACCTCGTCAATATCCGGAAGATCGCCGACGTCGTTCCCTGGTCGGGCGGGAACTTCATGATGACCCTCGCCGACGCCGACAAGACCGAGGTGCGCCTCAACCGGTCGCAGGCGAAGCTTCTCAAGGGCAAAGCGGAACGGTTCTTCTGAGCGGGGAGGATCGAGCGTGCCTCGCGAATACGATATTCTCGTTCTCGGCGGCGGTCCCGCCGGATATCCCGCGGCGATCCGCGCCGCCCAGCTCGGCGCCCGCGTCTGCCTCATCGAGAGGGAGTCGCTCGGAGGCACCTGCCTCAACTGGGGCTGCATCCCCACAAAGGCGCTTCAGGGCGCGGCTCACCTCGTCGAGCGCGTGCGGGAGGGCTCGGGGCGCGGCATCGCGGGGGGGCCGGTCGGAATCGACGCGGCGGCCCTCTTCGCGAACAAGAACCGCGTCGTGAAGGATCTCGTCTCGGGCGTCGGAAAGATAATGAAGGCCCGGCGCATCGAGGTCCTCCGGGGCGCCGGACGCCTCGCGAGCGGGTCGACGATCGAAGTCGAAGGGGTCGGCACGGTCTCGGCGAAGAGAATCGTCATCGCGACCGGCTCCTCGGAGGCGGCGCTTCCGTTCATGCCGTTCGACGGCGCGCAAATCCTGAGCAGCAAGGACCTCCTCGACCTCGGCCGGATACCGGCGAGCCTTCTCATCGTCGGGGGAGGCGCGATCGGCTGCGAGTTCGCTTCGATCTTCAACGCCTTCGGGACGAAGGTCACGATCGTCGAAATGCTCCCCGTCCTCGTCGCGACGGAGGACGCGCAGATATCGCGAACGCTCCAGATGCTTTTCCGCAAGAAGGGGATCGAGCTCCATCTCGGCGCGAAGGTGACGGGGGCGAGGATCACGGACGCCGGCGTCGCCGCGAGCCTCGAAAGCGGCGTCGAGATCCTCTCGGAGGCCGTGCTCGTCTCCGTCGGGAGGCGCCCGTATTTCGCCGGGGCCGGCATCGAGGCCGCGGGCGTTGAGGCGGACCGCACGGGAATCAAGGTCAACGCGCGGATGGAGACGACCGCCCCCGGAGTATATGCCGCGGGGGACGTCGTCGGCGGGGCGCTCCTTGCGCACGTCGCGACGCGCGAGGGAGTCGTAGCCGCGGAGAACGCGCTCGGGGGATCACGGGAGACGGGGCACAACACGATCCCCTCGACGATCTACACGCTCCCCGAGATATCGCATGCGGGGCTCACCGAGGACGAAGCGCGCGCGAAGGGAATATCCGTCGCGACGGGGAGATTCCCCTTCGCCGCGAGCGGCAAGGCGAAAGGGCTCGGCGAGGAGGACGGTTTCGTGAAATGGGTCGCCCGGGCGGAAGACAAGAAGCTCCTCGGCGTTCACATCATCGGGCCCTATGCGACGGAGCTCCTGGCGCCGGCGGTCCTTGCGCTCGACCACGGGCTCACGGGGGCGGATTTCGCCGAAGCAATCGTCGCGCATCCAACGCTCGCGGAGGCTCTCGCCGGAGCCGCGGAAGCGATCTACGGCAGGGCGATCGATCTCATCAAGTAGCATTTCCGAAATGGGGGCTCACCATGGGTAGAAAGCCGGTATCGTGCGCGCTCGCCCTTGCCGCGGCGGCGCTTCTTCTCTGTTCCTCGGGACCTCGCGCCGCCGACGGCCGCACGGTCGTCAAGCGCGCGAACGGCCCCGAGATCGTGCTCGATCGCCGCTCGGGAAGCGACGTCGTCTGCGTGATGGTCGCGGTGAACGCCGGCTCGAGCTGCGAGACGCCGGAGATGAGGGGGGCCACGCATTTCATCGAGCACATGGCCTTCGACGGGTCCGAGCGATACACCCGCGAGGAGATCAGCGGCTGGGTCGACGACGTCGGCGGCTTTCTCAACGCATTCACGCGCAAGGAGACGACCGTCTTCTTTCTGCTCGTGCCGTCCGTCCATCTCGAGAAGGGTGTGGAGATCCTCTCGCAGATGCTGCTCCATTCCGTGTTTCTCCCGC
>JAPLKY010000256.1 GCA_026387805.1 Candidatus Krumholzibacteriia bacterium | reverse complement strand
CGGATCGAGCGCGATGTTCCCCGTCGGACAGCTCTCGACGCACGTACCGCATTGCGTGCATCCCTCCGCATAGAGGGGCTCGCCCCCTTCGTGGATCGCGCCCTTCGTCTCCTTCGCCATGCATCCCATGCCGACGTTCTTGATCGCCCCGCCCATGCCGCACGCGACGTGCCCCTTGACGTGCGTGAGGAGGAGCACGCCGTCCGCCTTGAGCAGGTCCTTGCAGATCCGGTACGTCATGTGCGAGCCCTTCACGGAGAGGCTCCCGTTCGAAACGACGACGGGGTATCCGAGCTCCTTCTTCGAGTAGCCGTGCGCGGCCGCCGCTTCGAGATAGCGCCGCTCGTCGTTGCGCGGGCTCGAGTACATGACCGGCGAATCGAAGATGAATGGCTTCGCGCCGAGGGCGGCGACGCAATCCGCGACGCGCTTCGCCAGCGGCGCGGCGATGAAATACTTGTTGCCGGGCTCTCCCATGTGGAGCTTGATCGCCACGCGGTCGCCTCGCGCGAAAACGCCGCCGAGACGCTCCGCGAGGAATGCGACGAGCGCGTCGTCGCTCCGCATGAATGCCGCTTCGTGTTGCATCGCATACGCTCCCTGGATCGCCCGCGCGCCATGCGCGAGCGAAGGAACTATAACAACGCGGAGGACGCGTGTCAATGCGGCCGGCTCGGTGGTTCGAATCGTCGTTGCGCGATCGCGCGCGCGATCGAATATTCATCTCGCTGCAATTGTCGGCGCACGATCGCGCATCCGTTTCGCTTTCGCGAGATCGCGACGACGGAAAATATTTTTGAAATATTTTTTAAAAAGTCTTGACACATTTTTTCTCACGTGAATAACATGAGTGCAATTAATTCGGTGCAGGCGCTGCGCGACATCACGAGTTCACAATTTGACGGAGCGGCGCAGGCAAGAGGCGATGGCGGGCTTTCAACTTTCACAAAGGAGTGGGAGAAATGCCAAAAGCCAAGGCCAAGAAAAAAGCGAAGCCCAAAAAGAAAGCTAAGGGCAAAGCCAAGGCGAAGAAGACCGTGAAGGCAAAAGCGAAACGCAAAGTTCGCAGAAAGAAAGCCAAGAAATAGCACGTCTTCTTGATATCGTACAATGAGAGTGCTACCGAGCGGGAACGGCATCTGCCGTTCCCGCTTTATTTTGGCGTTGACAATGCCCGCGCCTCGGTCATAATGCATTCGAAACAGTTTGCGGAAGACGGCGGTTCTGGCGTCACGGCGAAACCGCACATACATAGCATCATTTCGAAAAGAGGTACTCCGTGGAGGGAAAGGTCCCCGATAAAATATTCCTGACGCGCGGCGCCGGAAGGCACAAGGAAAAGCTCACGAGCTTCGAGCTTGCGCTGAGGGCCGCGGGGCTGTCGCAGTTCAACCTCGTCCATGTCTCGAGCATCTTTCCGCCGCACTGCGTTCTGATCCCGCGCACGAGGGGCGCTTCGATGCTCCATCCGGGGGAGATCGTATACTGCGTGCTGAGCACGAACCATACCGACGAGCAGCGCCGACTCCTTGGCTCCGCGATCGGCGTCGCGATACCGACCGACCGGAAACGGTACGGATATATCTCCGAGCATCACGAGTACGGGAAGCGGCAGGAGGAGCTCGGCGACTATACCGAGGATCTCGCCGCGACGATGCTCGCCTCGACCCTCGGCATCGAGATCGACCTCACGAGGGCGTGGAACGAGCGGAAACAGGAATGGAAGATCGCGGGGCAGATCGTCCGCACGACGAACATCACGCAGACGGCGCTCGGCAAGGACGGCATGTGGACCACCGTCGTCGCCGCGGCGGTGTTCTGCAACTACAAGAGCCGGTGATGGAACGGACCTACGATTTTCTCGGCACAGAAGTTTCGGGAGCGGACAGGGATCGCGTCGCCGTGGTCCCTGTTCCCGTCGAATGGAGCGCGTCGTACGGCCGGGGAACGGCGCGGGCTCCGCAGGCCATCCTCGACGCCTCGATGCAGATCGAATTCTACAACTCGGCGCTCGATCTCGATCTCGAGAAAACGGGGATCGTCACCCTTCGGGAGCGGATCGCGGGCAAGGATGATCTCCTCGCGTTCGTGAGAGATCATCGCGATTTCTTTCGCGCGACGTTTCCCTGCTTTCTCGGCGGCGAACACTCGATCACGCCGTGGATTCTCGAAGGTCTCGGCTACGAATCGCTCGGCGTCGTGTGGCTCGACGCGCACGCCGACATGCGCGCGCAGTACCTCGGCGAGAAGGAGAGCCACGCGTGCGCGGCGCGCAACTCGCTCCCGTTCGGGAAGCTCGTCCAGATCGGCGTGCGGAGCTACTCGAGCGAGGAGCGCGATTTTCTGCGCGGCTGCGACGGAACGCGGGTCTTCGGATGGTGGAGCGAGGGCGCATGGGAGGCGATCCGGCGGCTTCCCGATCCCGTATATCTTTCGATCGATTTCGACGCGGTCGATCCCTCGATCCTCCGCGCCGTCGGCACCCCCGAGCCGGGCGGGCTCCAGTGGGACGAGCTGATGGATCTCCTCTCGTTCGTTTTCGAGAACAAACGCGTCGTGGCGATGGACGCGGTCGAGCTCGCCCCCGTGGAGCGCGACGAGACGTCCAACTTCATCGCGGCGAAGATCGTCTACGAAGCGATTTCGAGACACATCCGGAAGGAGTTGCGCCGTGAAGCGTAAGTACCTCACTCATCCGACGCGGCCGATCGAGCTCAAGGCCGGCATGACGTGCGACAAGCTCCTCGAGGGTCTCGAAGGGTGCAGTTTCCAGGCGCGCTCGCTCGCGCAGGCTGCCCGCATCTGGGCCGAGGCGCTCGACGACGACATCGTCATCATGCTCGGGCTCGCGGGGGCCATGGTGCCGGCGGGCATGCGCAAGGTCCTCGTGACGCTCATTGAGCGCCGGTTCATCGACGTGATCGCTTCGACGGGGGCCAATCTCTACCACGATTTCTACGAGACGGCGGGGAGCTTCCACTATCTCGGCACGCCGAACGTGGACGACGCGAAGCTCCGCGAGGACATGGTCGACCGGATCTACGACACCTTCGCGGACGAGGAGGGGTTCCAGGGCCTCGACAAGAAGATCGGCACATGGGCGACGAAGACGCTCGAGGATCGGCCCTACACGACGAGGGAGTTTCTCTATCTCCTCGGCAAGGAGGCGAACCGCCTGTCGAAGGGGGAGCAGGGGATCCTGAGCGCGGCGTACCGGAAGGGAGTGCCGGTCTATTGCCCCGCGATCGGCGATTCGTCGATCGGAATCGGGCTCGCCGGGCGCTCGCCCAGAGTGATTTTCGACATGATCGGCGACGTCGAGGAGACGGCCGATATCGCCGCGATGAAGCGGACGATGGTGATCTACGTCGGCGGCGGGACGCCGAAGAACTTCATCCAGCAGACGGAGGTCACGAACCAGGTTCTCGGACGGCACGTCGACGGGCACCGCTACGCGATCCAGTTCGTCGCCGATCCGCCCCAATGGGGGGGACTCAGCGGGTGCACGTTCGACGAGGCCGTATCCTGGGGGAAGATCGCGGCGAACGCGAAGCAGGTCGGCGTCCTCTGCGACGCGACCATCGCGCTCCCGATCGTCGCGGCGGCGGTGCTCACGCGGCGGAAGGGTAAGAAGAGACCGGGCATTCCGAAATTTTCGTTCTAGGTGACGCTCCGGCGGGCGCCTCGCGGCGCTCGCGGGGCGCCGAGCGGTCGCGGGAAGAGGTGCGGGGAGGTTTGGGATGATCGCTGAGATTCGTTCGGGCGCGGTGATGGGGATCGACGGGTTCGGGGTCACGGTCGAGATCGATCTCGCCACGGGGCTTCCTTCATTCACGATAGTCGGGCTTCCGAACGCGGCCGTCCGCGAGAGCCGCGAGCGTGTCACGTCGGCCATCAAGAACAACGGTTTCAAGCTTCCCCAGAAACGGATCACGGTGAACCTCGCGCCGGCCGACGTGCGCAAGCAAGGGGCGGCATTCGACCTGCCGATCGCGATCGGTATTCTCGCGGCGAGCGGACAAACGGCCGGCGAGATCTCGGCGCAGTCGCTCATTCTCGGGGAGCTCGCGCTCGACGGACGGCTCAAGCGGGTCAAGGGAGTGCTCCCGATCGCGCTCTACGCGCGCGATCGCGGATTCGGGCGCATCCTCGTTCCCGAGGCGAACGGCATGGAGGCCGCCGTCGTGAAGGGGATCGAGGTCGCGCCGTGCGCCGACCTGCGCGAGGCGCTCCGCGTTCTCGAAGGGGGCACGCCGCGCGCCCCGGAACGCTTCGGCGAGCCGCGGCGCGCGGAGACCCGCCGGTTCGATTTCGACTATGCGCAGATCATGGGGCAGGCCGCCGCGAAGCGGGCGATGCAGATCGCGGCCGCCGGGGGCCATCACGTCATCATGGTCGGACCTCCCGGCTCCGGAAAGACGATGCTTGCCAAACGGCTTCCCACGATTCTGCCCCCGCTCGGCGAGGAGGAGGCGCTCGAGAACGCGAAGATCGCGAGCGTGGCGGGAAACGGAAACGGCGCCGCGCTGAGTTTCGAGCGTCCGTTCAGGGCCCCGCACCATTCGGCGAGCGACGCGGGTATCGTCGGCGGCGGGAGGGGCGCCTCTCCGGGGGAGATCACGATCGCGCACAACGGGGTGCTCTTTCTCGACGAGCTCACCGAGTTCAAGCGGAACGTGCTCGAGAGCCTGCGGCAGCCCCTCGAGGAAGGGAGGATCGTGATATCGAGAGCGAACGCCTCGTTCGCCTACCCGGCGCGGTTCCAGCTCGTCGCCGCGATGAACCCGTGCCCGTGCGGTTACGCGGGGACGGCCGGTCAGCCTTGCCGGTGCACGCCGATCTCGATCAGGCGCTATCTCGCCAAGATCTCGGGGCCTCTCATCGATCGTATCGCCCTGCACGTGCCGGTGAAGCCGGTCGATCCCCGGGATTTCGAGAGCGACTCGGGGATCTCGGAAATGAGCTCGGAGAAGATGCGGCGGGAAGTGCTCGGCGCGGTCGATATGCAGCGGGAGCGTTTCCGGGCGCTGAGCGTCGCCGGGAAGAACGGCCCCGAGAGGCCCGGCGTCGCGCGGAACGCCGACATGCCCGTATCGGATCTCGAATCGCTCAGTCTCATGGAGCGGGAAGCGCGCGAGCTCCTCTCGGCGGCGCAGCGGAGGCTTCTCTTCAGCGCGCGGAGCCGGCGGAACGTCATCCAGGTCGCGCGCACGATCGCCGACCTCGACGCGTCCGAGGGAATCGCGGCGCGGCATCTCGCCGAGGCGGTGCAATACCGCGTGCCGAGGTTTCTCGAGGGGAGCTGAAACGGAAAGCGCGAGGCCTCGT
>JAPLKY010000448.1 GCA_026387805.1 Candidatus Krumholzibacteriia bacterium | reverse complement strand
GAGAATGGGGATATGCTTCCTGCCGAGATCGACGGCGTAGGCGAGCCGCGTCGTGGCGCCGTTTTCCCGCATCTCGATGAGCGGCGTCGCCGATCCGAGCACGTGCCCGGCGTCGTAGAAGGTCGCCGATACCCCCTCGGCGACCTCGATCGGCACGTGGTACCGGTAGCCGCGGAAGCGCCTGAGCGCCGCCTCGGCGTCTCTACGGGTATAGAGCGGGGAGCGGGGCGGGAGCCTCTTCTCGCGCTGAAGCTTGTTGACGAACTTGACGTCCTCTTCCTGGATATGCCCGCTGTCGGGAAGCATCGCCTCGCAGAGGTCGCGGGTCGCCTCCGTCGCGTAGATTCTTCCGTCGAATCCGCGTTTCACGAGGCTCGGAATATTGCCGCTGTGGTCGATGTGCGCGTGGGAGAGGATGCATGCGCCGAGCTCCCGCGGATCGAAGGGGAAGCGGGAGTTCTTTTCGAACGATTCGTCCCGTCTTCCCTGGAACAGCCCGCAGTCGATGAGGAGCTTGGAGCGGCCGTGCGTGATCATGTGCATGGAGCCCGTGACCGTTCTCGCCCCGCCGAGGAATTTCACCCGTGCGCTCAACGGCGCCTCCTTTCCTAGAGGTACGATTCGAGCGTCAGCAACAGCTTCGATCTCTTCCCGCCCCGCGAGATCTCGATCCGGTACGTGGTGCCTTCCTTCGCCTCGAAAAGCGTCATGATCTCGCGGATGCTCTTGAACCGGACCGCGTTCATGCCCGCGATCCCGACGATGAGATCTCCGGGCCTGAGGCCCGCCCTCGCGGCCGGCGAATCGGGCAGGGTCGCGACGACGACGACGCTCCCGTTCTCCTTCCGCGCGAGCTGGAGCCCCGATCGATCCGGGTAGAAGGCCTCTTCGAAGCGCGCGTTCTTTTCGAGGAACACGCGCTGTTTCCCGTAATCGAGCGTCACCGTGAAGCGTTCGAGGACGTCGTTTCCGACGATCCCGTCCACGTTCTCGAGAACGCCGATTCCCTTCATGCTCCGCGCGATCGCGAGAACGGGCCTCGCGATCGTGAATCCCCCCAGGCCCAGGGAATCGAACCTGCACAGGGATGCCGTTTCGTCGCCGCCGGCGCCGCGGATCGCCATGGGGAGCGTCCGCCGGCCGTTCGCGATCCCGGACCTCGCGGCGAAGCCCGCCTGCAGGATCGAGCTGTTCGCTCCTGTGTCGAGGTAGAACGAGACCTTCGCCGTGTCGAGCGAGGCGGGGAGCGTGAATATATTATGAACGAGAGGAGCCTCGATGATCCGTTCGCCGCCGCCCGGCGAGAACGAGTCGGGTTCGGCGAAGGTGATGATGGAGCGCTCGAAATCGATCCGCGTGACGAAACGGCTCAGGAAATCATAGCCGAGCACGCCGCCGATCTCGATCTCCTCGAACCTCCTCAGGAGGTTCGAAATCGGGAAGGTGATGGCGATTTGCTCGGAGAGCTCGATTCCCCCGATCGAGAGCCCCGGCACGCGCGTCATGTGGAAGTCGGCCATCCCGCCGGCTCCCGCTCCCGGAATCGCGCCGCCGAGAGGCAGCCCCATCCCGGCGGCTACGACCGAATCGATGACGGTCATGCTCGCCCCCGAGTCGAGAAGAAAATACAGCTCTCCATCGCGGCCGGCGATGCGCGCGGGAAGGTAGATGTGCCGGGATCGATACTCGAAGGGGAGCTCCTCCGCCGAGCCGCCGCGCGTGAACCGGTAGTCCTTCGCATCGGCGGCGGGGGGCAGGAATATCACGGGGTCCACGCCCTCGTTCGCCGAGATCGAGCGGTACCGCGTCTCGATCCGCTGGCCGAGCGCCGGCAGCTCCGTTCTCACGAAAAACGGGAACATGACGCCCTCGATTGGGCGGTGATCTCCGTACGTTTCAACGGTGCTTCCCTCGGGCGCAACGATCTCCATTCGCTCGAGGAGAAACGTCGAATCATCGAGGAAGAGTCGGGCGCTCGCGCCCCCATCGACCCTGAGCGAGAGAACTTCGTATGGAGAGCCGTTTACGGTGTCCCTTCCGGCCGCCTCGATCGCGAAGCCGGTCCCTTCGAAGAGATAGCTCCGGCTGTCGAGAACGCACCGCGTCTTTTCGTACTCGAGCGACGAGCGATCGCGCCTGATCTGAAGCTTGCCGTTCGGATCGATCATCCACAGGCGCTCGCCGTCGTATCCCTCCCGGATCTTGAAAAAACCGAGATCGATCTCGCTGTACGAAAGGCACGGCCGGAGACTCCAGGAACGCACGGTGCCCTTGAGGCCGGTCCCCATGATCTCGATCTCCGCGGACGAAGCGAGGGATCTGATCGCGCCCACCGCCTGGGCTCCGCCGAGCGCTTCGAGGTGCCTTGCGAGAAGCTCCCCGGCGTCTCCGGCCCGCGCGGGAACGGCGCGGGGAGATACGGCCAGGATCGACGCCGCCAGGATCGAGACGAGGTAGTTTCTCATGGCATTCTCCCGTAAACGAACGCGCTCATGATAACGCGGCGGGGGGCCGGAGCGGTAGATAATCATTGAATGTTTCACGGCGTCATGATACACGAACGGCGCAGATTGGAATTATTCGTATATGTTAGACGGAGGGGAAATCCGTATAAATTATTACCAGGGGGGGAGATGCAATGAAAGCATCGCTTATAAGCATGCTCGCGGGATTAATAATCCTTCTCGCCATGAGCAGCGGGCTCTTGGCGGATCCATGTCTCGTCGTTTATCCCGACGCGCCGTGCACCTATCACTATAGCCCGAGCGAATATTACACCGTCGACCCCGGAGATCCGTTCTATGATGCCCGGTACGACCGGGGAGGCGAGGTCCTGCTCGAGACCGGCACGAACGAGATCGACCTGAGCATCTATCAGGCGCCGCACCTCGCCGGTTTCGCTGCCACGTACGACGGGGACGAGGGATACTTCTTCGGCGGAACGACCTTCACTCTCATAATCGACGGTTTTTCGAACCAGCCGACGACCTATTCGGACATTCTCGTGATGTTCGACAAGGTCGTTCCCTCGGGTTGCGTCCCTACGCTTTCCGTCGACGGGGCGCCCGTCACGGGGGGCATGTACCATGCGGGGGATCTCGTCGTCTCAACGCCGACGCCGTACGGAAACAACTACTCCGATACGAAGACGGTTCTGATCGACTGGCGCGGATGCTACGGCGTGCGCATCTGGGCTTTCGCCGACGCCGATCACGACCACAAGCGCGACGGCGGCGAATGCTTCACCGCGTTCTCGCACGACCTCACGATCCCCGTGCGCGAGACGACGTGGGGCGCGATAAAGGAATTGTACCGGTAGGGAGGGAGCGCGAAGCCGCCGCCGGGCGCGGGGCCGGGACTGCGGACGATTGCGGGGGGATGGCTCAGGTGCCGCTCAGGGTCATTCTCTCTATCTTTATGGTGGGAGCGGCGATCGCGCTTCTCCAGTCCAGGTCGTTTCCGACCATGACGATTCCGGAGAGCATTGCGGGGAACGAGCTCGCGATCGTGAACTCGTCGACCGGATAGGACGGCTCGCCGTTCTCGATCCAGAATCCCTGGGCGCCTTGAGAGAAATCCCCCGTCATCCAGTTCGCACCAGGTCCCGAGAGGGCGGTGAGGTACAGTCCCTGGCTCACGCTCGAGAGAATCTCCCGCGGCGTCGAGGCGCCGGGCTCGAGATAGAGATTCGAGACTCCTCCCGCGTTTCCCGTCGTCTTGAACCCGAGCTTCCTTCCCTGGTAGCTGCTGAGAAGGTAGCTCCTGAGAATTCCGCCCTCGATGGGGACGTTCCTTCTCGACCGCACTCCCTCGAAGTCGAAGGGGCGGGATCCGAGCTTTCCCGGCATGAGTGCGTCATCGACGATGGTGACGAGAGGCGAACCGATGCGCGTTCCCATGCGATCGACGAGGAAGGATGACTTCCGGTAGATGCTCCCTCCTCCGAGCGCGCCTGCGATCGACTCGAGGAAGTCGCGCGTCGTTTCGGGATCGAGAACGACCGGCGCCTCGCACGTCTTCGGTTTTCGCGCCCCGATCTTGCGGAGCGTGCGCGAAACCGCCTTTGATGCTATCTCCTCGATGCGCTCGAGGTCGCGCGCGCGGATCGCGGTGGAATACCAGTACGAGGATTGGCGTTTTCCGATGTTCTCGCCGTTTTCGGGCTTGTCCTCGACGGCGCAGGAGAGGGCGAGCGTATGGGACGTGCGCCGGTACGTCTCGCAGAAGCCGAGCGAGTTCGCGAATGAGATCGTTTTCGAGCCGTTCGAGAACGAGCTTCCGTCGGGGATGATTCTCCGGTCCAGGCTCAGGGCATTCCGCTCGAGCTCGAGGGCGAGAGCGATCTTCCGTTCCGTCGGGATCGACTGGGCCTCGGGATCGAAGAGATCGAGATCCCCCTCCGCCGTGCCGAGCTCGTCCGCGTCCGGGAGGGCGAAGAACTCGTCGCGATCCATGATCCGGGCGAGCTCGACCCCTTCGGCGATGAGCGCGGCCACGCTTTCCTCGGAGAGATCGCTCGATGAGACGAGCGCCTTCCGCCGGTCGATCGAGAGCTCGATGTCGATCGTACTCGAGACCGATTCGATGAGCTTCTCGATGGAACCCTTGCGGACTTCGGCCGAGAACTCCATTCTTTCGAGCACGGTCACCTCGGAGGTTTCGGCGCCGGCCGCGAGCGTCCGGCGCACGGTGCGCTCGGCGAATCGTTTCATCTCGTTGGTGGTCACTGCGGGTCCTTCCTTCTCAAGGGCCGATCTCGCTTCCGCCCACGGTGATTTCCGAGATCTTGATCGTCGGAAGGCCGACGCCGACGGGAACGTGCTGCCCCTTGCCGCACGTCCAGCGGCCGTCCGAGATCTGGAGGTCGTTTCCGACCATGGTGACCTTCGAGAGGACGTCGGGACCGTTTCCGATGATGGTGAGGTTCTTGACCGGCGCCTCGATCCGGCCGTTCTCGACCAGGTACGCCTCCACCGGAACGAACACGAAATCGCCGTTCGAGATATCCACCTCGCCGCCGCGGAAGGACTTGCAGAAGATGCCTCGACGCGTCGAGCGGAGGATCTCCTCGGGATCGCTCTCGCCGTTCGCGAGATAGGTCACCGTCATGCGCGGGGCGGGAGGGTGCTTGTACGATTCGCGGCGTCCGTTGCCCGTCGGAGGAACGGCGAACAGCGCCGCGCTGATACGATCGTGCATGAAACCGCGCAGGATCCCCTTCTCGATGAGGATCGTGGAGGACGTCACGGTTCCCTCGTCGTCGAAATTGATCGAGCCGCGGTCGTTCGGGATCGTGCCGTTGTCGATGACGGTCACGAGGTCGCTCGCGACTCGGTGACCGATGCGGTTCGTATAGGCCGACGTCCCCTTCCGGATGAAATCGGCCTCGAGAGGGTGTCCGACCGTTTCGTGCAGGAGAACGCCCGATTCGGCGTGAGAGAGGATGAGCTCCATGGGTCCCGCGGGAGCGTCGATCGCTCCGAGGAGGAGGATCGCCTGGCGCGCCGCCTCGCGACCGTGCTCCGCCGGCGACATCCGGGTCGTGAAATATTCGTTCCCGATCCTTCCGCCGCCGCTCGACGTGCCGACCTGGCGGTTGCCGTTCATTTCGGCGACGACGTTCACGACGAATCGCAGCATTGGGCGCATATCGCGCAGGATTCTCCCGTCCGAGGTCGCGATCTGCACCGCGCTCAGATCGTCCGCGATCGAGACGCTCACCTTGACGATGCGCGGATCGAACTCGCGGGCCGCGCGCTCCGCATCCTCGATCCACGCGATCTTCCGTTTCAGGGGGGTTCCCGTCGTCGGTTCCCCGATCGGGTACCGGTTCACGAAGGAAACACCCGCGAGCGCCACGGGGCCGACGTTCGATTTTCCTTCGGAGATCGCCGAGGCCGTGAGGGCGGCCTCCTTCATTTTCTCGAATGTGGTTTCTTCCGTGTAGGCATACCCCGTCCCTTCCCCCTTCACGACCCTGATTCCCATCCCGTGCGCGATCACGAGCTCGCCCTGCTTGACGATCCCTTCCTCCATTGTGATCTGGTTGAGTATCGTGTGTTCGAAGAAGAGGTCGCAGAAGGAGCCGCCGCGCGAAAGGGCGAATGAGAAGATCTTCTGCGTCGTCCCCTCGTCGACGTCGAAATGGTCCTTATAGGGAAGCAAACTCTCCAACCTCCGTGCGGGGAGAATCGCGCGCGTCTATTGCTCGCCGATTGTTGAAACGCTATAATAAAGAGTAACAGGCGATTTGGGAAGGATTATTCTGGTGCACCGCCGCATGAATCGCATGAAAACTGCGGGAATCATTTTGTCTTCCGTGGCCGCCGTTCTCTGGGCGGCGTTTCATCCCCTCGAATCGAATGCCTCCGCGCCCGCCCTCCGGAGCGACCGGACGATCGTCGACGAGGTGGATGGAATCGGGCTCGAACGGCTCGTACGCGCATTGAGCGGGGCGGATTCGATAGAATCGGACTCCGGCAGGACGAGGATCGGGACGAGGTACTCGTTCTCGACCGGGATGAACGTCGTTCGACGTTACCTGATCGACGAGGTGAGAAGCGCCGGATACGAGCCGTCGATCGGGAGATTCGTTCTCAACGTCGCCGTGCCCGATCTCACGGGGACGGCGCTCTCGAGCGCCGGCGACACCGTCTGGGTCGCGGATACGGCGGGGAAGATCTATCGGGCGACGGCGGCCGGCGGCTGGTCCGCGTTCATCCGGTGCGGGAGCACCGGACAGGATATCTACAATCTCGAGCGCGATCCGCGGGGGAGGCTTTGGGCGCCCTGCAGAATCGCCGGCTCGGCGTACGGCGCCCTTTTCGTTTCCGCGGACGGCGGCGCGAGCTGGACCATCAGGGCGTCGGGAGCGGATATATATACCCTGGGGGCCGTCGCCTTCTCGAGCGAGCAGCTGGGCATGGCCGCCGGATCGAACGGCACCGTCATCAGGACGGCCGATTACGGCGATAACTGGTCGGCGCTCGATCCCGCGACTTTCGGATACGAGGCGTTCAACGGCATCGCGGTGACCGGCCTCATGCGCTACTGGCTCATAACCGACTCGGGCTCTCTCTACGATACGGCCGATTTCGGCGCGAC
>JAPLKY010000189.1 GCA_026387805.1 Candidatus Krumholzibacteriia bacterium | reverse complement strand
GCTGCAGTCAAGGCAATTCCCCGGCCCTCCCGGAGTGGAGGCGGCATCGAACGGCGAGCATTTCGATGCAAAATGAAGGCCGGATGCCGCGCCGGGCGGGCTCCGCTTCCCGCGGGCGGCGCCTCCGCGGCCGTTGCCTTGGAGGCGGGTAGTCTGATACAATCCATCGTCTCCAGGAAGGAGAATCCGCGGCATACAGTCCGGCCTCAAGCGGCTTGCCTTCCGGAACGGCGCGTGAAGCGGGGAGCAGGCCATCGATACTGATGACAGGAAGCGACTACTGGGCAACTTTGCATCCCTGTCGGTGCTGCAGGGAGCCAACTATATTCTCCCGTTCGTCACGGTCCCATACCTGACCAGGGTATTGGGACCCGATCACTACGGTTTGATAGGTTTCGCCGCGGCTTTGATCAATTACTTCACCATACTGACGGGATACGGCTTCAACCTGTCGGCTACCAAGGAGATTTCCCTGAAAAGGGACGACCGGGAAGGGATATCCAGAATATTCAGCGCGGTGATGATCATCAAAGCCGGACTCCTCGCCCTGAGCCTGATCCTGCTGCTGGTCGTGGTCTACTCGTTCGATAAATTCAGGGCGGACGCGGACATCTATCTGTTCTCCTTCGGGCTCGTCGTCGGCAACGTGCTGTTTCCCGTGTGGCTGTTCCAGGGCATGGAACGCATGAAATACATAACGTATATCAATCTTTCCGGCCGTATCGCGCTCACGGCCGTAATATTCATTTGCGTGTCGGGGGAAAACGGCCACGTGGTGTTCGTGATGCTCAACTCGGCGACCGCCGTGCTGGTCGGGATCGCGAGCCTCGTATGCGCCATGAGGGTCTTCCATGTTCGATTCGTGTTTCCCTCATTCGACGATATCAAGAGGGAGCTCGTTGAAGGCTGGTACGTCTTCATTTCATCGATCAGCGTCGTTATGTACACGTCGTCGACCACGGTCATACTCGGTCTGTTCGCGAACAATACCATCGTGGGGTATTATACCGGGGCCGATAAGATACGACAGGCCATTCAGGGGGTATTCACTCCCGTATTCCAGACTTTGTATCCCTATGTCAATAAACTCGCGCATGACTCGAGAGAAAAGGCGCTGGTATTCATGAAGAAAGAGATCCTCTCTTTCGGACTCATCGGGAGTTTCATCTGCGTGCTGGTCTATTTCAATGCGGAGTTTCTGGTAGGCGCCATTCTCGGCAAGGACTATTCCGCGTCGGTCGATCTGCTGCGGATACTGGCATTTGCCCCCGTGCTGATCATACTGAGCAGCATACTGACGGTTCAGTGTCTGCTTTCCCTGGGTTTGAAGAGGGACTACTCCATCGTCTACATGGTTTCGAGCCTCGTCGGCGTCATGGGAATGATTCTGTTGACCTACGCGCTCGAGGCGCGCGGCGTGTCGATCTCGGTGCTCTTCGTCGAGACCATCGTCATAGCGATGACGTTGTACCGGTTGCGCAAAAGAGGCATCCATATCTTCGGCGCCTCGGGAGCACGGCAATGACGGGACGGAGACTTTCAATTGCTCTTTGCACCTATAACGGCGAGGCGTATCTCGCGGAGCAGCTCGGGAGCATCGCCGCCCAGAGGCGATTGCCCGATGAATTGATCGTGTGCGATGACCGTTCCAACGACGGAACGCTCGGGATCCTCGATGCTTTTGCGCGAAACAGCTCCTTCCCCGTGCATATCCATGAAAACGCCGCGAACGTGGGATCCAACAAGAACTTTGAAAAAGCGATACTCCTGTGCACGGGGGATATCATTGCCCTTGCCGATCAGGACGATTTCTGGCTGCCGGAAAAGCTGTCGAGGATCGCGGATGCGTTCGACGGCAATCCTCATGCGGGCGTCGTGTTTTCCAATGCAGCGGTGGTGGACCGGAATCTGAATCCTCTCGGCATTACCCTGTGGGAGCGATTCGAGTTCACGCGGAAACGAAAAAGACAGTTTGACTCCGGAAACGCGTGGAGGGTGCTTCTCGACAGACAGATGGTCACCGGCGCGACGATGGCATTCAGGAAGGGCTTTACGGACAAGATCGTCCCGTTCCCGTCGTCGTGGATTCACGATGCATGGATCGCATTCATCATGTCGTTGTGCGCGGAAATGGTGTATATAGATGAGCCGCTCGTGCAGTACCGGGAGCATCCCGGCCAGCAGCTCGGGGCACGGAGGAAGAAGGCCGTCCTGACCGCGAGGGCGGTGTTCGGAGACAACTCCGGTCTGTATGTGCGTGAATTCCGCCGCTATTCGCAGGGGCACCGGCGATTGAAGAAGCTGCGCGGCACGCTGCCCGATTATGACGGCAAGATAAAGGCGATCAGAGACAGGGTCGTGTACTATTATTCGAGGTCGCACATGCCGAAGGAAAAGCGCAAACGCGTCTTCGCGGTCGCGGCGAACCTGTGCTCGCTCAGATACCACCGGTATTCAAACGGATTTCTGAGCGCGGCGAAGGACCTCTTCCTCAACTGATCCGGCATGCGGAAGGCTCGGCCGATGTCGAAGAGCACTCTTGAAAAGAAGAACATTTGCGGCGTCGTCGTCACGTATCATCCCGATGACGGTCTCGAGGGGCGCATCGACGTCCTCTCCGGGCAGGTCGATCATATCGTGATCGTCGATAATCACACTTCCGCGGAGAAGATTCGCGTGCTCGATGGAATGGCGGAACGGAAGAACGTTCATCTGATCCGCAACGCGCGGAACCTCGGTGTGGCGACCGCGTTGAACGAGGGAATGGCCTGGGCGCGTCAGAACGGGTATGCATGGGCGTTTCTGTTCGATCAGGATTCCGTCCTCGAGGAAGGCGCGCTCGATACGCTCATCGACGTCTTCGAAGACTATGGCGAGGCCGATGCGCCGGCCGTGCTCGGCTGCAATTATCGGGACGTCAATGCTTGCATAGTGCATTACCCCGACGAGAGCGCCTCGGGAATCTCATGGCGGGAACGGAAGACCGTCATAACATCCGGAAGCCTCGTGTCCATCGACGTCTACAATCGTATCGGTCCGTTCCGGGACGCATTTTTCATCGATCACGTGGATGACGAGTACTGTCTGAGGGCGAGAAGAAGGGGATACAAGGTGATAGCGACGTGCAAGCCGGTCATGCTGCACAGCGTCGGCGCGACCACCAAGCACAGGCTCCTCTGGAAGAGGCCCGGCACGACGAATCACCCGGCGTTCCGACGCTACTATATGACTCGAAACCACATTATCCTGATCAAGGAGTACTTCGCCACCGAACCGAGATGGGTGTACGACACCGTACATTCGAGAATGAAATCCCTGGTGCTCATGTGCCTGTTCGAGAAACAGAGGCCCGCGAAGATACGGAACGTTCTTAAAGGCTTCTTTCATGGCGTGTTTCGAAGCGCACAAGAGCGCGTGTGATGCGTCTCTTGCGGGCGCGCGTTCCCTCGGCTCGCGAAAGGAATGAGGATTCATGGCGAGAAACGAAACGCCGAAGAAGGGAATTCATCCCGCAGTAGCGCTCGCGGCGATCGTGGCCGCGGGGCTCGTCGTGCGGCTGGTCTTTCTCGTTCAGATCGAGAGATCCGAGTTCGGCGGCGTTCTCTCGCTCGATTCGCGATTCTATTACGATCTCGCCCGGGCCATTTCGGCGGGAGGCGCGCCGCCGGCGGGCGCCCTCGATTTCAACCCGCTGTATCCCGCGTTTCTCGTCGTCGTCTTCAAGCTCTTCGGAGCGGGGCTTCTGGCGCCCCGCATCGCGCAGTTCGCGCTCGGTCTCTTCACTATCGCGCTCATCTACGCCGCCGGGGCGAGATTGGTCGAGGGCCCGAGAAAGGGAAGGCCGTCCGCGGCGATCACGGCGATCGCGGCGGCGACGATGGCGCTGCTCTACCGGCAGTTCGTCCTGTATGAAGGGACGATCATCGCGACGGCTCTCGAGGTGTTTCTCGTCACCGCTTCCTTCATGCTCGCGCTGGCGCTCGATGAGGATCTGAGAGGGGAACGGCCGATGCGTCTTCGGACGCGGCGGATTCCGCAATGGGTTTCGAGCTGTATCCTCGGCGCGCTTCTCGGCGCCGGCGCCCTCGGCAGGCCGAATTTCTTCCTGCTTCTCGTCGCGGCCGTTCCGGTCTGGATACTGCTGAGGAATCTCCGGAAGCGCAGAGGCATGGTTCCCGCTCTGAGCTGTCTCGCCGGAGCGGCGCTGTTCCTCGCGCCTCCGATCGTGTACGGCGCGGCGCTCACCGGACGGGTCGTTCCCGTATCCGCCCATGGAGGCATCAACTTTTACATCGGCAACCGGCCGGGAAGCACCGGTGTCTTTCAGCCGCCCGCCGATATGCGGGCGGACATGCGCGGCATGATCGAGGATGCGAAGTTGAAGGCCGAGGCGGAGACGGGTCGCGCCATGACGCAGCCCGAAGTGTCCGGGTACTATGTTCGCAAGGCGCTCGGAGAGATCGGACGCGACCCGGCGTGGTGGCTCGGTCTCGTCGGAAGAAAGTTCCTCGTCTTCTTCAATGGGATCGAGGTGCCCGACGTGCCGAACGTCATCTTCTATGAGAAATCGTGCGGAGTCCTCGCGTTTCTGTTTCTGCCCTTCGCCGTCATCGCCCCGCTCGGCCTCTGCGGGCTCGTCGTGCTCTTCCGGAGCGGGAGGAACCGGAGCGTCGTCTCGCTCTTTCTCGGGTGCGCGATCGCCTCGGTCCTCCTCTTCTTCGTCAACGCGCGCTACCGGCTTCCCGCCGTTCCGATCCTGATCCTTCTCGCGGCTTTCTTCGTCGCGTGGGCGGTCCGGGAGATCTCGCGCCGGCGCCTGAAGTCCGTCGCGATCATGATTGCCGCGGCCCTGGCGCTCTTCTTTCTCGTCTCGCACCGGACCATGGTACGGGTGAACGAAAGCGCGGCGTACACGTTTCTCGGCAACTACTACATCGCGAACAAGGACGAAGCGAAGGCCGCCGAGGCGTTCGCCGAGGCGTACCGGCTCGATCCGGAGCACGTCGAGGCGATGATCAACTACGCGCGCATTCTCCGGAAACGGGGAGAGGCGCAAACGTCGGTGGACCTGTACGCGCGCGCGTACGCGCTCATGCCGCGTTTTCCGCGCCTGGCGATAGAGTACGGCTCCGCGCTCGAGCTTCTCGGGCGGCGCGCGGAGGCGCGGAGGCTGTACGAGCATGCTTTGTCGATCGGCCGGCCGGGCGAGCAGGTGCTCGCGTGCCGGCTTCTCGCGCAGGCGGCGCTCGCCGAAGGGAGGAGGGACGAGGCGATCGTTTGGGTGAAGCGCGCTCTCTCGATCGCTCCCGACGATGCGAAGCTCGCCGGGATGCTCGAATGGCTCGAGGGCATGCGCTGAGCCCGATAATGGGCTTGCCGGACATGGACGACGATGCTACATTCGGATGCATGCTACGTGCGTTTATGGACGACGTTCGTGAACAAGCGAGGTCCGCGCGACGATGATTCCTCTTCTTCTGGTCGTGCTCCGTCGTAAAAGGGTGATTCTGCTCGTCACTGCGGCCGGTTTTCTGATCTCCGCCGGGGTGAGCGTCCTGCTCCCGCAGCGTTTCGTCGCATCGACGATGTTTGCTCTTACCGGCGTCGAGAAGGATCTCACGAACCTCAAGGAGTTTTTCGCGCCGATGGGATCGTTCGGCGAATCGTTCGCGGCCTATCTCAGGGCCCGCAAGAGCTACCTCATCGATTATCTCATCCGGAGCCGCAGGATGAGCGATCTCATCGACGCGAAGTTCGATCTGAGAGGAACGTACGGGGTGACCGATCGGGATGAAGCGCGGAGGAAGCTCGGAGAGCATACGGCGGTCGTGATCAAGGACGAAGGCGTCATCGTGCTGAGCGTCGCGGACCGCGACCGGGAGCGGGCGATCGCGATCGCCGGGGAATACCTTGCGCAACTCGACACGATCCTTCTCGATCTCGTCGTCGAGAACTCGCGCGAACGGATGCAATTCCTGAACGGCGAGGTCGAGCGGCGGGAGCGCGCGCTCACCGTCGCCGATTCCCTCATCGGCAGCTATCTGGGACAGTACGGCCTGTACCAGATGGAAGAGCAGGTGCGGGTGATGCTCGATATCGTGTCCGATCTGAGCAGCCGTCTCAGCGTGCTCGACGTCGAGAAGCGGCTGCTCGAGCTTACGATGAAGCCGGGAAGCGAAAATCTCGATCGGGTCGAGTTCGAATGGAATCAATTGCGCAACCAGCTTCTCCTTCTGCGGGAGACCGGAGCCGAGCCGAACCTCTTTCCTCCTTTCAAGAAGCTCCCCGAAATCAGCACCCGCTACCTGCAATTCATGAGCGAGCGCCGGATACAGGAGTTCATGCTTGCGTATCTGCGCCTGAGGCTCGCCGATGCCGAGGTTATCGCGAAAGGCCGTATGAGCGCTCTCAAGGTCCTCGATCCTCCCTCGGCGCCAGATCGCCGTTCGTGGCCGAAGCGAAAGCAAATAGTGCTTGTCTCGACCGTCGCCGCGTTCTTCTGGGCGAGCTTCTTCATGATTCTGGACGAGCGCAGGAAGGTGGGGTGGGGGGCGACGGGAGACGGTGCGGGCGCCGGAGCGCGTCCGGGCGGCGACTCCGAATCGGGAAGCGAAAGCGTGTGAGGCATGAAGCTCGAGCTCTACGGAAAGGCGATCGAACTGAAACGGTTCATGCTGGTCGTCGCGGCGCCGCTCGCATGCTGCGCCGTCGCCGCCGCGCTGTTCCTCCCGGCCGGCCTAACGCGGCTCGCCCTGATGCTTCTATTCGCTCTTCCCTTCGTATTTCTGTGCGTTGACCGGCCCACGATCGTTTTCTATCTCGTTAT
>JAPLKY010000094.1 GCA_026387805.1 Candidatus Krumholzibacteriia bacterium | reverse complement strand
CGACCCGCAAGGATACGATCGATGCACGTCGAGCTGTGGAAAATACTCGTTGCCGCCGCGCTCATGGCCGCATCGTTCGTCCTGTACCGGCGGACGTTTCCGCCCATCCCGGCCGTGCGGCGCGCGCTCCTCGCCGCGATGAGGATCGCGGCGTTCATCCTCCTCGCTCTTCTCCTCATCGATCCCGTGTTCATCTCGAAGAGGATCGAAATCAGGAAGCCGCTCGTTCTCGTTCTCCTCGATCGTTCCCGCAGCATGGAAATTCGCGACTCGTCGGGAACGTCGAGGTTCGGCGACGCGCTCGATCGTCTCGAGCGTTTCCGGGGCGCCCTCGGCGGCGCGAAAACGGACGTCGAGGTCGTGCCCTTCGCGGCCGCGCTTTCGAGCTTTCCGCTCCGGCCCGATAGCGCGGTTCGGGCCGATGGAGAGGGGACGGATATATGGGGCGCCCTCGGGGCCGCGCAGAGAAGATACCGGGCCCGGAATCTCGCCGCGATCGTTCTCCTCACGGACGGAAGGATCACGCGCGGGATGATCTCGTCGGGCGTCGTCGTCGCGGCCCCGGTCTACGCGATCGGGTTCGGGGATACGCTCGGCAAGGCCGACGTCTCCATCGACGAGGTCATCGCCGATCGCGTGGCGTACCGGGGAACGAAGGTTCCCGTCGAGGCGGTCATCCGCGCATCGGGTTTCATGGGCACAACGATCGTTGTGCGCCTCCTCGAGGGGGAGAAGGTGAGGGACCGTGCGACGCTATCCGTGAAGAAGGACGAGGAAATCATCAGCGCCTCGCTCAGCTATGCGGCGGAAACCGAAGGGGAGCGCCGGCTCTCCGTGGAGGCGCTGCCCGCGGCGGGGGAGGAGCATTCGGAAAACAACGCCGAATCGTTTCGGCTCGACGTCCTCAAGGACAAGGTGCGGATTCTCTATATCGATCAGTATCCGGACTGGAACATGACCTTCGTGCGGGATCTCGTCAAGGGCTCGAAGCGGTTCGAGGTGGAAGCGGTTTCCTGGAAAGTGGACAAGGGTTTTGTGATCGATCCCGGGGAAAGGCCGTGGACGTTTCCCGCGGGCGCGGCCGGGATCGGAAGATACGACCTCGTGATCGTATCGGACGACGCGAAGCTCTTCAACGTCCGTTCGAACGTGGAGGCTCTCGGTTCCTTCGTCCGGGCGGGAGGGAGCGTTCTCTTCATCGCCGACGAGAATTCTCCGCTCGCGAGGACCGGATCGTTCGATCTCCTTCAGTCGCTGTTGAGTCTCCGGCGCGTGTCCAATCCGCGGATCGAGTACGCGGAAAGCTTCGTGCGGATTTCGGTGGAGGGGATCGGCGATCCCGTCGCTTCGGGTCTCGCCGAGGATGGAGGCCTCGATGCAATGCCGCCGCTCCCGGCGAGAATCGCGGGGCTCGCGGCGGCCGCGGGATCGCGGATACCGCTCGTTCTCGAGGATCGCGGAGGACGGACCCCCCTCCTCGTTCTCGGGCGGTGCGGCGAGGGGCTCTCGGGCGCGATTCTCGGTTTTCCTCTCTGGAGGTGGAAGCTCGCCGGCGAGGAGGGTCGAAGGATCTATGAATCGTTCTTCGGCGGGCTCGTGCAGAGTATGGCCGAGGGAGCGGGCGCGCCGGCGCTTGCGATCGACCCCGATCGGACCGTCTACCGCGCCGGAGATCCCGTGAAGCTCGTCGCATATATCGGGAGCAGGCGCCCACCCGAAGGAATACGGGGGGAGATCCGCAAGAAGGAGGAGGGCCGCGACGTTCCCGTGG
This sequence comes from Candidatus Krumholzibacteriia bacterium, assembly GCA_026387805.1. Lineage (GTDB taxonomy): Bacteria > Krumholzibacteriota > Krumholzibacteriia > Krumholzibacteriales > Krumholzibacteriaceae > SSS58A. The sequence goes on along the minus strand of JAPLKY010000094.1, from coordinate 205 downwards.
GCACCGTCGCGTTCGAGCCGGATCCGAAGCGGCGGGGTTATTACCGCGCCGCGCTCGATCCGCTGCCGCCGGGGGATTACGCCGTTGTCGCCTCCGAGGCGACGAGCTCCGGGAGCGGAATAACGGCCGCGGCGTCCTTCTCCGTCGAAAGCGTGTCGGTCGAGTTGCTCGATCCTTCGCGGGATGCGGCTCTCCTCGCACGGAT
>JAPLKY010000034.1 GCA_026387805.1 Candidatus Krumholzibacteriia bacterium | reverse complement strand
CGCTCGTGCCGGAACAGTTCCTCTCCCGGCTCGAAAGCGCGGGGAGCGTCGTTTGCATAGAAGGGAACGCGTTCGGCCAGTTCGCGCGGCTCATCCGCCGCGAAACGGGATTCGAGATCGAGGAAAGGGTTTCGCGCTACGACGGGCTTCCCATCACGCCCGGATTCATTCTGCGCGAGTTGAGCGTCTGAGGGCGCGCATCATGGTATCGATAGAGGATTATGGAACGTATGAAACGGCATGGTGCCCCGGCTGCGGGAACTTCGCGCTCCTCGAAGGGGTCAAGAAAGGCCTCGTCGAGGCGGGGCTCGCCCCGCGCGACGTGCTCTTCGTGAGCGGCATCGGGCAGGCGGCGAAGGCGCCGCACTATCTGAGCGCGAACCTCTTCAACGGCCTCCACGGACGCTCCCTTCCCGTGGCCACCGGCGCGAAGCTCGCCAACCCGAATCTCACCGTGCTCGTCGAGAGCGGAGACGGCTGCTGCTACGGAGAGGGGGGAAATCACTTCCTCGCCGCGATACGGCGCAACGTCGACGTCACGATGATCGTGCACGACAACCAGATCTACGGCCTCACGAAGGGGCAGGCGAGCCCCACCTCGGAGGAAGGGACGCGGACCAAGGCTCAACCCGCCGGCGTCATCCTCGAGCGCTTCAATCCGGTCGCCGTCGCGGTCGCGATGCGCGCCGGATTCGTGGCGCGGAGCTTCACGGGGAACGTCGATCACCTCGCCGAGACGATCCGGCGGGGAATCGCCCATCGAGGGCTCGCCGTGATCGACGTGCTCCAGCCCTGCGTCTCGTTCAACAAGGTGAACACCTTCGCCTGGTACAAGAAGCGCTGCCGCGAGCTGGGCGACGATTACGATCCGACCGACTGGTCCGCGGCGATGAAGACCGCCGTCGAGTGGGGGGATACGATTCCCGTCGGCGTGATATACCAAAACGACCGTCCGCCGTTCGAGAGCCTCGAGAGCGTGCTCGCGAAGGGGCCGCTCGTCGGCCGGGAGGTCGACCGCGCCGCCCTCGCCGGGGAAATGATGCGCATCGGAGGGATCGCCGCCGATGCTTGATTTTCTGCGAGGATTCAGTCCGGTCGTCCAGACGCTCATCGCGACGATGTTCACGTGGGGAATGACCGCTCTCGGCGCCGCCGCCGTGTTCGCATTCAGGGGATACAATCAAAAGATTCTCGACATGATGCTCGGTTTCGCCGCGGGGGTCATGATCTCGGCGAGTTTCTGGTCGCTTCTCGCGCCCGCCGTGAGTATGTGCGCGAATATGAGCGTCCCGTGCTGGCTTCCCGCCGCGGTCGGTTTCGCCGCCGGCGCCGTCGTCCTTCGCGTTATCGATCTGGTTCTACCGCATATTCATCCGGGGCTCGCGCCCGACAAGGCTGAAGGTGCGCGCACGAAATGGCGGCGGAGCACGCTGCTCGTGCTCGCGATCACCCTGCACAACATACCCGAAGGGCTCGCGGTGGGCGTCGTGTTCGGGGCGGTGGCCTCGGGGACCGGGTACGGCTCGCTCGCCGGCGCCGTTGCGCTCACGGTGGGGCTCGGCATCCAGAATCTACCGGAAGGACTCGCCGTTTCCTTCCCGCTGAGACGGGAAGGGATGTCGCGCCTCAAAAGCTTCTGGTACGGCCAGCTTTCCGGGATCGTCGAGCCGCTCGCCGCCCTGGCTGGTGTGCTCACGGTAGCTTCCTCGCGGGTGCTCATGCCCTACGCCCTCGGCTTCGCCGCGGGCGCCATGATCTACGTTGTCGTCGAGGAGGTCATCCCCGAGTCGCAGACGGGCGGCAACTCCGACATCGCATCCCTCGGCACGATCGTCGGCTTTCTCCTCATGATGATCCTCGACGTGAGCATGCAGTAGCGTCCGGTCCTTCGCGGGACGCCGCTCGGCCGGACGGCGGAGCGGCATCTCTCCTCTTCCCGACAATCTGGAGAACGGCGAGCGCCGCGGTGATGACGACGAGCGACCCGCCCGAAAGAACGGCGGTCGCGCCGCGTGACGGAAGCGGATAGCGGGCCACGAGCCAGTGGAGGCTCGAGAGAAACGCTCCGGCGACGACGAGCGCGATCATGCCACGGTTCGGCCATACGCAATCCTGGAGAATGAATCCGACGAGCGGATAGAATGCGAGGGAGGCCGGATTGAGAAGACGCTCGTTGTTGTGGCCGAAGAACGTCGTTCCCGCAATGAGAACGAAGAACGCGGCCAGATGGATGCGTCCCTTGAGGAACGCGAAGGTGCGCCTGAAGTACACGACGGGCACGAGCGCGAGGGGGACGAAGGGATTCACGAGGATGTGGTACATGCGCTCGATCGACGTGATCTTGGTCCAGTGCGCCGAGACGGCCTGCATGAGCGTGGGGCCCGTCGCCGGATGAACGAGGAGACGGATGGCCGCGAAGACGGCGAGGGCGGGCGCTATCGCCGCGATGAATCTCCCCCCTTCCCGTGCGAGAAGCCGTCTCTCGGCGAGGTTCAGGAGACCTACCGGGATCATGATCAACGCCGTTTCTCTCGTCGCGACGCCGAGACAGAGCGCAGCCGCGAAGACGAGCCAGCGCGACTCCATCATCGATCGGAACAGGATGATGAGGAGTATGATCATGATCACGTCGTTGACGTGAAAGTAGTTCCAGGACGTGAAGCCGAAGAAGTGCTTGTTGAGAATATAGAGCGTCGTCGCGAGGCACGCGAAGGGCGGGCGCAGGCCGGAGTACCGCAGAAACCGGTACATCAGATAGACGAGGAGAAACGAGAGGACGAGATCGACGGCGAGAAACGCGTTCTCGGTCGATCCCGGGATCAACCCGACGAGATACGGCCCGAGGAGCCGGAAGGCGAAGGGCCGCGGCGCATCCGGATCGAGGCGCGGCGAGGCGGAGGCCATATCGAGGTAGATGAGCGAATCCCAATCCTTGAACGCGGCGTTCGTGTAGTCGATCCGGCCGTAAAGAAACAGCATCGTCACGGTGACGAGAGCGAGAACGAGCAGGCATGCCCTCTCGGTGCGATCGGAAGCGGCGACGTTCATATCGGTTCCCATTCTCGATTCAAACGCCCGTGAAGGCAAGACCATTTTGCGTTATCCGCCTTGCCGGTCCCGCGCCGGGGATCCGAAGTCCGGCCTTGTTCCGGATATCGGGGATATGCTATAAGAAACCGAATGATTCTCCGGGGAAACGATGCAGCAGAAAGGGATATGAACGCAAGGAGCCCTGTCATGAAGTTCCGCGAAAACGCATCGCCGATTCTCTTCGTTGCCGTCGCCCTCTCGGTTCTGGGGATGGCGCGGACCGCGACCCGGGCCAAGGACGTCCCCGACGGCTGCACGACGATCACCGTCGGGCGTCTCGCGTCGACGGACGGTTCGGTCATGACGTCCCACACGTGCGACAGCCACGTCGGACGCACGTGGATGTGCGTCGTGCCCCGCGAGAAGCACGCCCCGGGCGAGGTGAACCGGATCTATCTCAAGACCAACCAGATGGCGAGCTGGGGCGACACGACCGGCCTCGTCTATACGGGCTCGATTCCCCAGGTGCCCGCGACGTACGCGTACGTCTACGGGTTCTATGCGTGCATCAACGAGCATCAGCTCTCGATCGGGGAGTCGACCTTCGACGGCAAGGAAGTCATGAAGAGCGACAAGGGGATGTTCAATCTCTACGAGCTCACGCGCCTCATGGCCGAGCGCTGCACGACTGCCCGCGAGGCGATCGGGCTCGCCGACGAGCTCCTGACGAAATACGGCTATAACGACGCGGGCGAATGCCTCTCGATCGCCGATACGAAAGAGGTGTGGATGTTCGAGGTCGTGGGGCCGGGGCAGGGGAAGATCGGCGCCGTCTGGGCCGCCCAACGCGTTCCCGACGATCATATCAGCGTGAACGCGAACAGTGCCCGCATCCGCCGGATCGATCTCAAGGACAAGGCCAACTTCATGGCCTCGAAGAACGTGTTCAGCACGGCCGTCGAAATGGGGCTCTGGGATCCGAAGAGCGGCGAGCCGTTCGAGTTCTGCTACGCGTACGGCGACCGCGCGTCGATGTGGGCGCGGCGGCGCGAATGGCGCGTGTACGATCTCTTGGCCCCGTCGCTCAAGCTCGACGCGAATCAGGAGAACTTCCCCTTCTCGATCAAGCCCGAGAAGAAGGTTTCGGTCGAGGAGGTCATGAAGATATTCGAAGACACCTACGAAGGCACCGAATACGACATGACGAAGTTCATGCTCGTCGAGGATGAGAACGGAAAGTACGTCAAGAGCCCGTACGCGAATCCGTTCATGAACTACGATCAGATGCCGCTCTGGAAGATCAACGGCGCCCTCGGCGAGCTCGGAGAGCGAACGATCGCCCGTTACTATTGCGTCTACTTCATTGTCACGCAATCCCGCGGCTGGCTGCCCGATCCGATCGGCGGCGTCGTCTGGTTCGGCTGGGACAATCCCGCGACGACCTGCAACGCGCCGCTCTATTGCGGGATCACCGACGTCCCCGCCTCGTGGAAGTTCGGCGGCCCGAAGGGGCGCCCCGGCTATACGGAAGAGAGCGCGTGGTGGGCCTTCAACCGCGTGAGCTCCATCGCGGCCCACCGATGGGGAGAGATGAGAAACGACGTCTACGCGGTGCGCGATCCCTTCAGGCGGCAGGCGTTCGACGAGCAGAAGCGGATCGAGGACGAGGCGTTGAAGCTGTACGGGGAAGATCCCCGAAAGGCGATCGATTTTCTGACCAAGTACAGTATCGATTTCTGCGGAAGGATTACCGACGCTTACTGGAAGCTGGGCGACGATCTCTTCACCAAGTACGACGAGAGATGGTAGTCGCGGACCGTCGCCGTCATGATACCTATGCCCCCGGAGAGTCGGCTTTCCGGGGGCATTTTGCGCTCGAGCGCAACAGCCGATCCAGACAACATAGAAATTGAGATATCGCGTAACGCACTTCAAATTGAACACTCTTCGGATGCTGGCTCCTGCTCGTCATGGCGTCGCATGCATTCGCGGCCAATCCGAACGCGCCGAAGGACGGCGTATATTCCACGTCGAACGGCACGGTCCTCGGCGGCCACGCCTCCGAAGCATGGTGCACCGGCGTCGGACCGGGTCGGGTCGGCAACATGGAAAGCGCCATGTCATGGGACGGCGCGAATCTCGGTACGCAGTGGAAGGTGTGGGGCATGGCGATCGACGCCGCCGGCCCCGTGCGTTTGCGTCGGCCGTCCCGCCTCATTCTCCCTCTCCGAAACTTTTCATTGAACTTTGCCGTATCCCCTATATAATCGAGGGGTTCAAGGCATCTCTTGCGTCGATATACGCGAATCATCCGTGCATATGTTCGAAGGGAGGACCGTTCGTGGCCAACATTCTGCAGCCGGCCGAGATCGTCGAGATCGGCATCGAGAAGGAAAAGAAACGCCGCGATTTCTATGCGCTCGCGGCGGAACGGTTCAAGGGAGAAAAAGAGCTCGGCGAGCTCTTCACGCGGCTTCGCGACTGGGAAGTCGAGCATATCCGGAAGTTCGAGACGATCCGAGACAGCGTGAAGAAGGCGCAGTACACGGAGTCGTACCCGGGTGAGACCGAAGCCTACATGAACGCCCTCGTCGACGGCGACCTCTATGCGAAGATTACGCCCGAGAAATTCGCGCAGATCGTGAAGACTCCCTTCGACGCCCTCGACAGGGGGATCGGATTCGAGAAAGACGCGATTCTCTTCTTCAGCCAGCTCGCCCGGTTCATCGATCCGGCGAGCGGAGAGATCGTCGGCCGCCTCATCAAGGAAGAGCAGCAGCATATGCTTCACCTGTTCAACATGAAGAAGGCGATAACAGGGAGGAATTCGGCATGAGAGTGTTTTGGAAGTGTTTCTTCGCGACCATTCTCGCGTTTGTCGTCGTGGCCTTTGTCGTCGTCGGCATGGTCGCGTCGAAAGGCGAGGGGAAGAAGAAGGTCGAGAGCCATTCGTATCTCGTCATCGACATATACGGCGAGATCGCCGAGTACGATCCGCCTTCGGGCGTCATGGGAGAGGTGATGGGCGGAAAGCCCGAAACGCTGCAGCGCGTCCTGGGCAATCTTGAGAAGGCCGCGGTCGACAAGAGGATCGACGGGGTCGTTTTCAAGATCTCGTCGAGCAACAGCGCCGGGCGGGCGATGCTCGAAGAAATGCGCGGAGCGATCAAGAAGGTGCGCGCGGCCGGCCTGCGACCGGATCTTCGCGCCGCCGCCGGCGAATGTTTCGTTTCTGGGCATGGGCGCCGGCTCGCAGCATGTCAAGAATACGCTCGACAAGCTCGGCATCAAGCCGAACATCCATCAGATCAGGGAGTACAAGAGCGCGGCCGAGATGGTCACGCTCGCGGAAAGCTCCCCCGAGGCGCGCGAGAACAAAGAATGGCTCCTCGCCGAAAACTGGTCCATGATGATGCAAGCCTTCAAGGAGGACCGGGGTCTCACCGAGGAGAAGATAGTCGAGCTCATGAACCTGGCGCTTTTCACCGCTCCCGAGGCGAAGGCCGCGGGCCTTGTGGACAGCGTTCTGTACTGGGATGAGCTCGAGAGCATGCTCAAAGGCAAGGAGAAGGATCTCCGAACGGTCTCGCAGTCGACCTACGCGGACGTGAAGCCGGAGAAGCTCGGCCTCAAGGGTTCGAAGAAGATTGCGGTCGTTCACGCGTACGGGATGATCGGCGGACGCAAGAGCAAGGTCGATCCGGTGTTCGGCGTCATGATGGGGCACGAAAGCGTCATCGCCGATCTTCGCCGCGCTCAGAAGGACAAGGACGTCGCGGCTATCGTGTTTCGCGTCGACAGCAGGGGGGGAGAGAGCCTCGCGAGCGATCTCATCGGCCACGAGGTCGAGCTGATTTCGAAGGAGAAGCCGGTCGTTGTGTCGATGGTCGACGTGGCGGCCTCGGGCGGGTACTACATTGCATACGAGGCATCGAAGCTCGTCGCCGATCCGATGACGATCACCGGATCGATCGGTTCCATCTCCATGAAGTTCAATATGAAGGGGCTGTACGATAAGCTGGGCATCACCAATGACTTCGTCGAGAAGGGTCCGAACGCGCTCCTCTATTCCGATTACTTCGACTTCACGCCCGAGCAGCGGAAGCGTTTCGAAGAGAACCATTGGGCGGGTTTCGACATGTGGCTCAGGGACGTCGCCGCGCACCGGAAGATGACGTATGAGCAGGTCACCTCGCTCGCGCTCGGTCGCGTGTGGACGGGGCGCCAGGCGAAGGCGAACGGCCTCATCGACGAGCTGGGCGGCCTCGACAAGGCCATCGAAGTCGCGAAGGACCTCGCGAAGATCCCCGTGGATCAGAAGGTCACCGTCGTGCATTTTCCGAAGAAGCGGGGGCTTCTTCAGATGCTGCTCGGCGGCGAGGGGGGCGGCATGTCGGCGGCGGCCAATTGGGTGATCTATCGCTACGTCAGAGACGACGTCGCCGAGACGTGGAGCACGCTGAACGCCCGGAATCTCTATATGCTCGATGAAGCAGCGGTGAAATAGCATCGTCCGATGATCGATCCGTGACGAACGTTGCCGGAGGTTTCGATGAAAGCGGAGTTCTGCGCGCTTCTGTCCGTTTCCGTATTCTTTCCCATTCTCGCCGCGGCGATGATCGCCGATTCTGCTCATGCCTTCGACCGGCCGACGGGAAAGATGCTCGCATCGCGCTCCGAGACGATCGCGAAGAGCGGCATGGTCTGCGCGGCGCAGCCGCTTGCCGTGGAGATCGGCGTCGACATACTGAAGGCCGGCGGGAGCGCCGTCGACGCGGCGATCGCGGTCAACGCGGCGCTCGGGCTCATGGAGCCCGTTTCGTGCGGCGTCGGCGGCGATCTCTTTGCGATCGTATGGGACGCCAAGTCGCAGAAGCTCTACGGCCTCAATGCGAGCGGGCGGAGCCCCGCGCTCCTCACGATCGATGAGGTGAAGAAGCGGGGGTTCGCGTCGATGCCGTACACCGGCGTGCTGCCGCAGACCGTACCCGGCTGCGTCGACGGCTGGTTCGAGCTCCACAAGAAATTCGGAAAGCTCCCGATGAAGGCCGTTCTCGCGCCGGCCATCAAGTATGCCGATGAAGGCTTCCCGGTGACCGAGGTCATCGCGCATTACTGGGAGATCGGCGGAAGACGTCTCAAGGACGAGCCGAATTTCGCCGCGACGTATCTCCCGGGCGGCCGCGCGCCCGCGAAGGGGGAGATCTTCCGCAATCCCGACCTCGCGCGAACGTACCGGATCCTCGCGGAGAAGGGGCGCGACGCCTTCTACCGCGGCGAGCTCGCGCGGACGATCGACGCGTTCTCCCGCCGCACCGGCGGATACCTGCGGCTCAAGGATCTCGAGGATCATTCGTCGACGTGGGTGGAGCCCGTGAGCGCGAACTACCGGGGCTACGACGTATGGGAGCTCCCGCCGAACGGCCAGGGGATCGCGGCGCTGCAGATACTCAATATCCTCGACGGCTACGATCTCGCGAAGCTCGGGTTCGGGAGCGCCGAGGCGCTCCACCTCATGATCGAGGCGAAGAAGCTCGCCTTCGAGGACGCGGCGCGGTTCTATGCCGATCCCGATTTCGTGAGCGTTCCCGTCGCCCGGCTCATCTCGAAGGAATACGCCGCCGAGCGCCGGGCTCTCATCGATCCGAACAAGGCGCTTCGCTCGATCCCGCCCGGGAGCATCGCGCTCGAGACAGGAGAGACGACCTATCTCGTCGTCGCCGACAAGGACCGCAATTTCGTTTCGCTGATCCAGAGCAACTACGCGGGATTCGGCTCGGGCCCCGTGCCCGACGGACTCGGCTTCTGCCTGCAGGACCGGGGAGCTCTCTTCAACCTCGATTCCGCCCATCCGAACGCGCTCGTGCCGCACAAGCGCCCCTTTCACACGATCATCCCGGCAATGGTCACGCGCGACGGCAGGCCCGTGTTCGCCTTCGGCGTCATGGGAGGCTCGATGCAGCCGCAGGGGCATGTCCAGGTGCTCTGCGACATCATCGATTTCGGGATGAATGTCCAGGAGGCGGGGGACGCGCCGCGCTTCAATCACATGGGATCGTCCGAACCGACGGGCGAGATCATGAGGGACGGGGGCGAGGTCGCGCTCGAGGAGGGCATCGCGCCCGAGGCGATCCGCGCCCTGATGGAAAAAGGCCACCGGATCGTGAAGGACGCGGGCGGCTTCGGCGGCTACCAGGGCATCTGGTGGGACTGGAAGAGCGACGTGCTCGTGGGCGGCTCGGAATCCCGCAAGGACGGCTGCGCGGCGGGGTATTAGAGCGTCGGGGTGCTAGCGCGGCTCGAGGAGCGCGGCCCTGCTTCGGGGCACCTTCGGATAATCGACGATCGCGAAGCCGGTCTGCCGGGCTGCCTCGACCGTGGCGGCGTAGGCGCGCGCGGAAACGTGCATCTTCGGCTCGACGACGAGGAATCTTCCCCCGGGAGCGAGGGTGGATCGCACGAGCGTGAAGAACGCGCGCGCGTCGGGCACCTCGTGCACAAGGTAGAAAGCGAGCGCGAAGTCGACCTTTCCCGCGAGATCTCCCGCCCATGAGTCGTCATCCCCCACGAGGCGCGTTTCGATACGATCGAGGAGCCCCGCCTTCGCCGCGCGTTTCTTCACCTGCTCGAGCATGCGGGTCTGGACGTCCGCCGCGATGACCCTGCCCGTCGGTCCGACGAATCGCGCGAGGTCGAGCGTGAACGTCGCCATGCCGGGTCCCAGATCCATGACGGTCATGCCGGGCCGGATGTAGGGGGCCAGAATCGTGCGGGGATTGTGAACCAACCGCCTGATGGGGCTCGCGAGAAACCAGCCCATCCACCAGGGGCAAACATGGTGTGCCATGGCACCTCCCTTTCGCCGCCAGTATAGCCGATCCTTTCAATTTGCATTAATTTTTTATTGAACTTCCCGCCGCATTTCGATAGTTTTAGCTCAACCGGCAACTTGGAAAGGGAGGTTGAACATGAAGAAAGTAGTCCTGTGCAGCGGAAGCAAGTGCTGTCCCGAGGCCCTTATCGATGGCGATATGATCACGATCAAGGACGACGACGGCGGCACGGTCAACCTGACCAAAGAGCAGGTCAAGATCCTCTGGAAGAACCTGAAGTAATCCAGGACGGAATTTGCTTGCGAGCGCTCCGGATCCCTCCGGAGCGCTTTCTATTTCTCCATGTCGAAAGGCAGCGGCGAGGCCGCTACTCCAGATTCAGGGAGTACTCATCCCAATCCCCGGGGAACTCGATCGTGTAGGCGATCCGGATCTCGACTTTCTGCTTCGGTGCCGGAGCGAGGTTCCACGTGATAATGCCGTCGTCGCGCTCCTCGGCGGGCTTGGGCCCGAGGTCGACGTTCGTCACCTTGATCTCCTTCATCAGCGAGACGGGAATGCGGTCCTGGAGCCGGAGCTCGACGACCGTCTTCTTGAAGCTCTCGATCGTGATCAGATAGCTGTAGCGGATCTTCCTGACGGGGGCGCCTTCCTTCGTGAGGTATTCCTTCTTCTCGAGCTTGTATGCCGCCTTGAAGTCCTGGTCGATGCCGAGATGCACGGGGAACTCTTGGCCGGTCACGACCGGTCCGAGCTGTTCTTTCCCGACGAACGTCGAGGTTTTGCTCGCGGCGCCGGCGACGGTCTCTATGTAGACGTCGGCCGGACCCGAGAGGAGCGGTGCCTCGAGGGTGTTCGCGACGTCCCCCTTGACAAAGACGTTCGGGGCGAGGCGCGGTGCGGAGTAGCGCGAGAGCTTTCCCGCGAGCCGCTCCTCGAGAATGAGGACGCGGCGCGGATCGGGGCCGCTCGCGAGATCGACGCGCGCGGGCACGGCGAAGGTCGCGGCGAACTCGGATGAGGCGAGCCCGGCGCCGGGGGTTTCCGTTTCGAATTCCTGCGGCACGGACTCGAGCTGGGCCGTGTCGGAGCTTGATACGATGCGGCTCTTCAGGGCGACTGCACTCACTACGTCATTCACTGCCATTGGCCGCATCCTCAGGACACGCTGCAGGTAGTGGGGTGCGATCTCGGGGGGAGCCGCGCCGAGCTGGGGTCGGGCTGTCGAAAGCGTAACGGCGACGTTCTTCCAGTCCTCGCCGGTCGACTGCCGGATCCGGGCATTGTAGGTGAGGCCGATCGACTCCTTCGCGGTGTCGTAGCGGATCATGTACTCGGGGGCCCATCCCGCTCCGGGGACGTTGTAGGTGAGGGCAAGTTCGAGATTCCCCGGCGTGAGCGCTTCGCAGTCGACGACGACGCGCCGGCTCCAGTCGTCCTTGGTCCGCATCTCATCGAGCTGGTTCGTGATCCAGTCGATCTCCCCGGCGAGCTTCGCGTTGCGCTTGTTGAGACCGTCGATCTTCTCGTTCGTTCTCACGCGCTCCGAACCGATGAACTCGATGACGTTCTTCCAGTCCTGGACGCGGAATATCTCGGTCGTGAGCTTCGTATCCCCTTTCCCGAAGGGGAGCTTGGCGAAGTCGTCGAGGAACTGTATGGAGCTCATGAGCGAGCCGAGCTCGATTTGAAGCGTGTCGCGCTTCGCGGTGAGCCGGTCGAGCTTGTCCTTCAGCTCCTTGTAGCGAGGAGAATCCGCACCGAGCCCGCGTACCCTCATGACGTCGACGCCCGTGATGCGGGTCTGCGCGGTGCCCTTTCCCTCGACCTGGAGGGAGGATTCGTCGAACGAGCGGGGGAGATCGACGCAGACGAGTTTGTAGAGCCCCGAGGCGAGCTCGACCTTGCCGCTTCTCGTGACCTGCGCGCGGTCGGA
>JAPLKY010000362.1 GCA_026387805.1 Candidatus Krumholzibacteriia bacterium | reverse complement strand
AGGTATTGAGGCTCGTGATAACCGCCGCGGGGCCGTCCGACTTCGGGCCGTCGGCCCTGAGGGATGCCTGTATCGTCGTCATGAGAAGCGCCGCCGGAATCCCCTTCCCCGATACATCGGCGACGGCGATGCCGATCTTTCCCTTTTCGAGCTCGAGGAAATCGTAGAAATCCCCCCCGACCTCGCGGCTCGTCTTGATCCCGCCCAGGAGCGCCGAGGCCGCGAGCGGGGGAAAGGACGAAGGGAGAAGACGGGACTGGATCTCGCTCGCGAGATGCAGCTCCTCCTCGAGCTTCTCTTTCTCGATCGAATCCCTGCAAAGCTTGACGTTCATGAGGGCGACCGCGCTCCGCTCCCCGAGAAGCTCGAAGATCTCGCTGTCCGATCGCGTATAGGGCTTGCCGGAGCTCTTGCGCCCCACGAGAAGGAATCCGAACAACTCATCCTGCTCCATAAGCGGGACGGCCGCCGATGCACGCGAGAGCGCGATGAGCTCGCGCGAGATCCCGTCGAAGTTGTTCTTGATCCAGAGCCTGTCGAAGCACTCGATCATTATGGGCAAACGCTCCTCGCGCATGAGCGTGATCAGGTCCGTTCCGGGAGGGAACGAGGTGAGCGCCAGCCGTTTTTCGGAGGGCGCGCTGTCCCTGAGCGTGAAATTGCCCGATCCTTCCTTCAGGAAAAGGTGCACGTGCTCGGCGCGGAAGACGGAGAGTATCTGCGTCGTAACGTACGAGGCGATCTCCTCGACCGACAGAAGATACTGAATCTGCCGCGAAAACGAGATAACCTCGTCCTTGAAGGCCTTCCTGCTTTGATAGAACGCCCGATCGACGATCTTCTGGATCACGATGCGCGCCGGCACGATCGCGAGCGCGAGAAGGATGATCGCCGCCCCGGTCACGAAAGAGGCCTGGGCCCCGAAAATCCTCTTCATCTCCTGCTCGAGCGCCGTAACAAACGCGTAGTAGAGCGCAATCACGAAAACGAGCAGGATGGCGTAGGCCATGATCTTCCTCACGACCACGCCCAGATCGAGCGCATCGTGCTTGAGAATCGCGTACGCGAACGATATCGGCATGAAGGAGAGGAAGAACGACCAGAGGTATCGGAACGGCACCGTCGCCGTCGGCAGAAACTGCTTGACCAGCATGAGGACGGTTATGGGCACGACCCCCAGTGCCACTCCGACGATCACGATTCCGAACTTCAGCCGCTGCGCCTTCTCCGATACGAAGTAGGTTCTGATGAATACGGCGAGGCTCACGACCACGTAGCAGAGCCAATAGAGAATCGTGAGAGCGTTGAGGACGCCTATGGGGGCGCCCAGATGCGCGCCACCCGAATAGCGCCATAACGCAAGAACGAAGGTCGAGAGCGAGAGAATCGCCGGGGGGAGGTAGAGAAGGTTGAGGATTCGCCGCCGCCTGGTCCCGCGCTCGATCTCGCGTCCGGGAAAAAGGAGAAAGAAATGGAGAAAGAACGCGGGAAGAAAGATGAAGAGGAAATCGTAAATGAGCTCTCCGCCGATGTGGAGGAGAGGCACCGCGGTGATCGGGCGCTCGGTGATGAGAAAAGCGAACATGAGGCAATTCACCGAGAACAGGGCGCCGAGAATGTCGGAGCGTTTCGCGAAAACGGTGAGCCCCGCGAGAAGGAACGTGAAGCCGACAACGAGGAGCGAGAACTTGCCCGACATGTGCCAGGCGGGCTGTGCCCCGCACAACACCTCGGTCCGGAACGTGGAATCCCTTCGCGCAACCGTGAACTCGAGAGGAGCCATGCCGCGGTTCGAGAAGATGAGGCCGGCATAATGGTTCAGGTTCCGGGGACTCACGCCGTTCACGGCGAGGATCCGGTCCCCGGGCCGGAGGCCGAGGCCGCGGTTCGGGCTCGTTTCTTCGATGGCGCGGATCACGAAGTTGTAATGCAGGATTCCGGTGTAGGGGAGCCGGGTAAAATCCCGGAAACCCAAGGAGCCGAGCAGAGCAA
>JAPLKY010000096.1 GCA_026387805.1 Candidatus Krumholzibacteriia bacterium | reverse complement strand
CGCTCGCCGCGGGGGGGAACGAGAAAGCGAGAAGGAGAAGGCACGCCGCGACGATCGCTCCGCCTCCCGGCCGCCGCGCGAGCCGGGCGCTCGTGACGGCAGCGCACGAGAAGAGCACGGCGAGCGGAGGCATCATGTCGGCGATGTGATGGACGTAGACGAGGTGCTGCCGCGTGTTCACGATGAATACCGTCGCGACGTAGATCGCGAACGGGAGCATCATGGCGTGAGCGTCCCGCAGGGCGGAGCGCGTCTAGCCGCTCGTTTTCCGCGCGGCGACGAAATTCAGCGCGTACGCTCCGAGCCCGAGAACGGAAGCGATGAAGAAGGCGGGCGACTGGTCGGCGAGCTCGCCGTAGAGCGAGGTCCACGGGAGGTTCTGCGCGCTCTCCGCGTTATCCCTGATGCGGAAGAGAATCGATTTGAGGAGGCTCAGCTTGAAGACCGCGGCGGGCCAGAGCAGGAGGAGAAGAGCGAACGACGCGAGGGCGCAGAGGCCCCAATCCCTCGCGACCGATCTCCGGGGCCTCTTTCGCAAATCCATCGAGAGCGCGAAGGCGAACGCCGGAGCGAGGATCAATCCGAGCTCGCACGTGAGGAGCGCGAGACATGCGAATGCGCCCGCGGGAAAAAGGTGTCCGAGCCTGGGATTCGAGAGGTGGAGAGCCAGAAACAGAAGGGCGCACGTGACGAAGAGGGAGTACACGGCGTCCCAGTTCGCCGTCCGGCTCACGTAGAGATGAACGGGAAGAAGGGTGAGCATCAGCCCGCCGAACAGGGCGGCCGCGAGTCGACCGTCGAAATCCTTGAGAATCAGCAAGACGGACAGTGAAACCGCCAGGCAACAGAGGGCGCCGGCGATCATGGAGAAGATGCGGGCCCCGAACTCGTCCGATCCGAAGAGACGATTGTTGAGGAGAATGACGTACGAAAGGAGAGGCGGATGCCCGCGCCTTTCGTATAAGGTGCCCGATCGATCCAGGGCGTTCGCGGCCAGTCCCCTGTGCGCGGCCGCCTGGGAGATGATCGCGTCGTGGGCGAACGACTCGCTTGCCACCGGAAGAACGCGAATGACGAACGCCGGCGCGAGAACGAACGCGCAGAGGATGAGCGCGAGCGCGCCCTTCCTCCGCGTTTCCGCCGCCTCAATGAGTCGAATCATCCGTCGGGGCTTTGACTCCATGCCGTCCCGGAACATTCGGGTGGCCCATTGTAATCCATCGGGAAGGCCATTGTAAGCGTTTTTTCCCGGGCGACGAGGCCGCCGGAATCCCCCGGGCGGACCCGGACCGGACGGCCTCTTTTATGCGCGGAATCGATTGAAATGCCGCTTGCATTCGATGGGGGGGTATAGTAATTTCCCGCTCAACGCGGCGTGATGCGAGCTCCCCGCGAGAGACGAACGCCGCAGCCGGCCGGTGCGCGGAGGGGGGACGATGAATTTCTGGGCGAGGCTCTTCTACAACTGGCGGAGAGTATGGAAGGCCCTCAAGCTGTACGGCATCATCGCGGGCCCCGGCATCATCGTGATGGTCGCGGACAACGACGCCGGCGGCATC
>JAPLKY010000153.1 GCA_026387805.1 Candidatus Krumholzibacteriia bacterium | reverse complement strand
CGCCCCTGAGGTAGAGGAATCCCGCGGCCATCCCGCCGAGATGCGCGAAGTGCGCGATGCCGTCCCCTCTCGAGAAGCCGCTCGCGAGCTCGATGATCGTCATGAAGATGACGAGCGTTCGCGCCCGGACGGGCAAGAGTCCCCAGACGTATATCTCGTTGTAGGGAAACAGGATGGCGTATGCGAGGAGAATGCCGTACCCGGCGCCCGAGGCTCCGATGATGGTCGTATTGAAGGAGAAGAGGAAGCTGAGGATCGCGCCGCCGAAACCGCAGACGAAATAGTAATTGAGGAACCGGTTGCTTCCCCAGATGCCCTCGAGAGGCGTTCCGAACATCCAGATGATGAACATGTTGAGGATGAGGTGCCAGGGGCTGGGGATCCCGTGCAGGAACATGTAGGTGACGATCTGCCAGACCCAGCCCTTCGTCACGACGAGGCGGGGCGTGAGCCCGAAGATCTCGACGAACGCGGTCTGCGCGAGGATCATCTCCATCACGTAGATGATGACGTTGATGACGATGATCTGGTTAACGACGCTTCCGGTCAGAAAGTCGACGACCGGATTCGAAGAGCGTCTGCGATAGTACGGCATGGCGATCTGTCCCCCATATCGAACGATTACGTCTGATAATAACGCATCGAGCCGCGGCGGGCAACGGGGGACGGGAAGTATTTAGGAACTATTTTTGGCTCGACCATTGCATGGCCCTGTGATACGCTTTGATGAAGAGGTGATGATGGTGCGTAGAATCTTGCTCGTCGCGGCCTTGGTCGCGGTCTCGGTATCCGGGAGAATCGAAGGAAAGACGTGGAACGTGCCGGCCGCCGCTCCGACCATTCAGGCGGCCGTCGATTCCTGCGCGGCCTCGGGAGATGCTATCGCGATCGCGGGGGGTGTCTACCATGAGGGCTCGATCGTCGTGAACGGGAAGAACATCTCGATCGATCAAACCGGCGGCCAGGTCACCATCATCGCGCCCTCAGCCGGGATAGGGACATGTATCACGATCAGGAATGCGACCGCGGGCGCGCTCAGAAGTCTCATCATCAGGGGCTTCGGGACCGCGGTCGCCGTCGAAAACGCCTCTCCAACGGTTCAATTTGTATCGCTGAAGGCGTGCAATCAGGGCATGACGGTGGCGGGCGCGTCTTCTCCGCAATTCACCTACAGCATCGTCGATTCGTGCGGCCTCGGCGTCGACGTTCAGGCAGGGGCGGTCACGCTCCAGAACGAGACAATTGTGCACTGCGGGACGGGGGTGCGGTTCCTTGGCGGAAGCACGACCATGACTCGATCGATCGTCTACGGCTGTACGACGGGCGTGCAGTGTTCCGGGGGAGGCGCGACCCTCGGCTGCAACGATTTCTTTAATCTGATTCGCGGGCGAGTCGATGAACCTTTTCCATCTTCCATCCTGGGGACGGGCAGCGAAAGGCTCGCTATGGCGTGCCCTCTTCGCGGGCGCGTGTCTCGCCGGCGCATGCCTCGCCGGCCCGGCGCCGCGCGCGTTCGCAGGCGGAGCGGAGGCGTTTTCCGAAACGAAGGAGCGGGCAACGGTGGAAGCGGTTTTCTTCAACGGAACAATCCATACGATGGATGCGGCCCATCCCGTCGTCGAGGCGGTTTCGGTGGGGGGCGGCCGCATCATCGAGACGGGGAGCTCGCGGGAGCTTCTCGCGCGGCTCCATCCGGGCGCGCGGACGATCGATCTCGGCGGTCGCGCAGTCATCCCCGGGCTCACCGATGCGCATGCGCATTTTCTCGGCTTCGCCAAGCTTGCCACCCGGCTCGATCTCGCCGGAACGGCATCGCTCGGCGAGATCCTCGAGAAGGTCTCCGCGAGGCTTCCTTCGATAAGGAAGGGAGACTGGATCCTCGGAAGAGGATGGGACCAGAACGATTGGCCCGAGGCGCGCTATCCCGAACGCACGGCCCTCGACCGGATCGCGCCCGTTAATCCCGTCTATCTCGTCCGCGTCTGCGGACACGCGGCGTACGTCAATTCGACAGCGCTTCGCCTCGCCGGGATCTCGCGGCGCACCCCCGATCCGGCGGGAGGGAAGATCCTCAGAGACGCGGGCGGCGAGCCGACGGGCATCCTCCTCGATAGCGCCGTGGATCTCGTTTCGAAGCTCATTCCGCCGCTCGCGAGAGATGAGAAGAAGAGGCTCATGGTCGCCGCCGCGCGGAAGTGTCTCGCCGCCGGTCTCGTCGGCGTTCATGAGATGGGAATCGCGGCCGAGGACGTCTCCGTGTACGAGGAGCTCTTCGCGGCGGGAGACGGGCACGAGGCGCACGAAGCGGTCGCCGAAGCG